>CAYOEI010000339.1:0-3648 GCA_964402825.1 uncultured Hyphomicrobiaceae bacterium | reverse complement strand
TTCAATATCATGGCGGTCTCTAAAATATGCTGATGGATTTGGCCGATATAACCCGACATCCCCCAGATGGGTTTAAGGAGGGTGACCTGGTATTACGCATGAGATACGTAAACGTGGATACTTCGCTAATTTTTGAAGACCACCGCGTTGCCCGGATGCTATCTGACGCCAAGGAGAGAAAAGCTATGGAGAGAGGCAAATGTCTGCCCTTCTACAATACCAGACGCCCACATTAATCGCTTGACCGGAGACCACCCGATCAGGCTTATTTTAGCGTGTTTCGGCCAATCCCGGTGGCAACATAACAAGAGCTGAAATCCACTTATAAACCGGATCAAAACTTTTCAAACAAACTGAGCCACCTCTATAACGCGTAAAATCATTTGGGTCAGGATGCTATGAATAATAACATAACAATACATAGAAATATAATACCTATTGCAATAGTCGTTATTGCAATTTCGTACTTCATGGTATTGATGAAGAATATGTCTGCTTATCCATATTATTTTATGTGGGATATGGATCAACTTACCGCTCTCGACCTGATGCTGATCCAGTCTGGATATTTACCAGACCAAGTGCACCATCCATCGTTCGGCATGTATTTATTTTTGACCCTCAGCACGTCGGCTGCAAGACTACTCGACATCCTGCCGACGATTTCATTTGATGATCTGACCCACTCCCTTAACCCCATTTTACCTCTCGCCGAAGTGACGGATTACTTGCGGGCACATTCCTCCCTTTTGATCCTGGCATGCGGGTTGCTTATGTTCCTGTTTCTGACGATCGTATTTGATCTAAGCATGACCTCGCCACTTGTTTTGCTGCTGTTCGTAGCGGCGATTTTTCAAAGCTGGGGGTTTTTCCACTCCACGATGATCCGAAGCGAACTCTATGCTCTCTTTTTCTGGCATCTTGCCTTGTTTATCGTCGCGTTGAGCTCTCTCCATCGAGATTCCGCTGTCCGGATTTCCCTGTTTCTATTTGCCGGGCTTCTCTTAGGACTGGCATATCTCACGAAGATTCAGATCTTTCCCTATATGCTGGTTGCCGTTGTCCTAGTTCATATGGTGCTTCTTCTGAGATCGGCGGACTTCACTGATCTGGGGCGCCTCCTGGAGAACCACCCGCTGAGATTTTATGCGGTCATTGTGGTGTCTATTGAAATCTTTTTGATCATGTGGGTGTATTCCAGCGTCACGCCCTTTCGCGATGGCATGTTCGTTGTGGGGTGGGGGGTCCCGTTTGGAATGAATTTCGGCGGATGGTTCGTTCTTCTGGCAGCTGGCGGGTTGCTGGCAATGCAGGTCGCATGGAGACACTATAATTTTCCGGGCTTAAGGTATATGGGCCCGGTGTTGGTCGCGCTGTCAGTGATTAGTCTTGGCTTTGTCCTGAGTGCTTTTCTGGGCCTTCTGTTGTTTACCAGTCTGGAAACGGGGTGGTATTATGCAATCATCAATTTTAAGGTTGCTTTCACAAGGCACCTTGAGATTCCTGATTTTATCATTATTGTTAGAAAAAGTTTCAATGTAATAAAAGTAGTAATAGCTGATAATTACATTCTCTTCTTATGTTTATTATTGTCTTTTTGCGCGCTGGCCATCGTATCGTTTATGGCCATAACTCAAAGGGTGCGCACGAGCGGTCTCATCATTTTTGGTTCTCTTGCCGTATCCCTGATCATATTCTTTCTTGGTTTTCCATTCTTCCGGCTGTACCTGCGAGACAATATCTGGCATCAGACGCTACCGAGCTTCGCAATTCTGACTGTGATCGCGGCATTGATAAGCTTTCGGTCATCTACCCGGGATAAAAACACTGATATTGTTTCGACCACAGGAGCATCTATTCTCGCAATCCTCTTGATTATGTCGAATTTTATGGCCGTTTCCAGTACGATACTTCGGACAAAGCTCAATTTCAACATTTTTGGCTGGGTTCCGGAACGAACTCTGAAGCACGTGACGAGTGGCAATCAAAAAAAATACACAACGCTCGTCCAGCAGAAGCTACCCGGAAAGTTCAGTGCTGTCGAAGCGGGAACACGCGCGGCGTTCCGCCAGACGCTAAGTCGTTCTTTTCTCAAGCAAACCGTATCGTTTGTGCTTCCCAATGATATCGTTCCGCTTACAAAAATAGGCGTTCTTGCCAAGAATCATTCCGTCTCAAGCAATAGAAATCACAGGATTTCCTCGTTCCCCAGGATGCTGTCGAATACCATTCTGGTCGACCTCGCGGACCTTCCCGATCGCAATATCAGGCGGATCGATCCGGATGTGGTGAACAGAATTATGGAGACGGAGGTCTTCGAGAAACGTCTTCCGCAGTTGGCGGGGAACCTTACCCTTATATTACCGAGACGGGATCTGCGTATTTTCCTGTTTCGAGCACAAGAAAATGATGCCACCTCGCAATGCGGGGGACTGACCGTGACTGTGGATAGGGAAGGACAAGCCGCAGCATTCTGCGGCCAGGAGGTGGTAAAATATACCGAGATTGCACCGGTATCCACAGGTGACGCCTTCCTTGTCATCCAGCCAAGGTTCGGATTCTGAGTTGAGGCTTTAAACAAAGCCTGATCTGCTTCGATCCGCCACATATCACGTATACTGATCAGGGCAGCCAGCTCACCTCATGGGCCTGAACCAACCGGCTGAGGTAAGCAGGTGGGAAGATCTCGATGGATGGTAAGGCCACTTCCACGACAACATCTTCGTGGAACGGCGGTTGCGCTCTATAGCTTGCGATGTAGGGGCTTCGGAAGCCAATGGAGGAGCGGCAGGATGGTGTGGAACTCTGAATATGGTAGGAGTGAGGGATTCGCCAGAGGGCTTGCAAAGACGGCCGAATGGTTCTCCATCCTGAAAACTTGGGCCACTACAAGACGGATCGATACAACATATAATGGAGGTGATTGTCCTGTGTCTCTCGCTGAACTGACGAAAAATATGGATATGTTTGTCACATCTTTTGTCAGAGAGCGGGCCAGATTAAATTGGAAGCGGCTGTCCCGTTGCCCCTAAAGGCGGGTGGACGTTTCGTGCTTGGCTTGAGGGCTTGGGTTAGAAGGGTATCCCGCAACGCGCCACCAGTACCTGGGAGACGATCAAGTGACCGAGACAAAGACTGAATTCAAGATTTTTTTGAATTGCCTTATTGCAATGGCTGCATCTGATGGTGTTTTACACGAGAAAGAAGTAGATGTTATATTGGAAATACTGCGTAAAATTATTGGTTTAGGAATAAAAAGAAAGAATATTTATGATGCATACAAAAATTTTGAACATTCTGAAAAAAATTCAGCATATGAAATATTAGAGGATTCTGAAGATGAACTGGGCGACGAGATAAAGGAGCTCATCATCAAGGCGAGTTACTTGATCATGATATCGGATGGAAAGGTTGTTGATCATGAGACGGGGCAGCTATCCGAAATAGCTGCACTTCTCGATGTTGAAGAGGATAAATTCGCTCAACTCATCAGAGAGGCAGCTCAGATCTCGTGATTGGTAGAATTGACCCGGCCTTGCCACTGGCAACTGTAATTTCATTTCGTTGGAAACAACCACGGATGTTTTTTTTATTGTTATGATTGGAGACAGGAGTTTAATTGGCCCAACTGTGTAAACTAGAGCCGTT
>CAYOEI010000338.1:0-2545 GCA_964402825.1 uncultured Hyphomicrobiaceae bacterium | reverse complement strand
TAGTCCCTCAAAGGGCCTTATCCGGGAAGATTTCAACCCCGCTGGTCTCGCCCAAGCTTATGAGGCAGGAGGGGCGGCATGCCTTTCGGTCCTTACCGATGGGCCGTCATAGCAGGGGCACCCGGACTTTCTTAAGCAAGCGCGAAAAGCTTGCGCCCTGCCCGTTTTGCGCAAGGATTTTATGCTCGATCCTTATCAGGCGGTGGAAGCGCGCAGTTGGGGGGCTGATTGTATTTTGATTATCCTGGCGGGAGTGAGCGATGTTCAGGCCCAGGAACTTTGCGCCGCCGCGAAAGACTGGAATATGGATGTGCTGGCCGAGGTCCATGATGAAGCGGAGCTTGAGCGCGCTCTCCAGCTGGACACAGCGCTGATCGGCATCAACAACCGCGATTTGACGACATTCAAGACCACGCTCGAGACAACGGGTCGTCTTGCGCCAAAAGTGCCCGGCGACAGGATGATCGTGTCCGAAAGCGGGATATCCTCAGCCAGCGATCTGTCGCAGCTTGAGCAATATGGCGTGCGCGCCTTGCTGGTGGGAGAAAGTCTGATGCGGCAAGGGGATGTGGAGGCGGCGACGCGCGCTCTTCTTGACGTCCGGGCAAACGAAACAGGAGCTGCCGCGCAATGACCAAGAAGACCCTCACCCATCTTAACGAGCGCGGCGAAGCGCATATGGTCGATGTGGCGGACAAGGATGTGACGACTCGCATCGCGGTGGCCGAGGGTTATGTCTCCATGGAGGCCTCGACCCTCGCGCTGATTGAGGAAGGCGACGCCAAGAAGGGCGATGTGCTGGCCGCGGCGCGTCTTGCCGGGATTATGGCGGCCAAGCGCACCCATGAACTCATCCCGCTGTGTCATCCCCTGGCGTTGTCGCAGGTCACGGTGGATTTCGAACCCTCATCAGACCCTGCCGGCATCCGCGTCACGGCAATGGTGAAGGTTACAGGCCAGACGGGCGTGGAAATGGAGGCCATGACGGCTGTGTCCATCGCGTGCCTCACCATTTATGACATGGTGAAGGCCGTGGACCGGGGCATGTCTTTTTCCGGTATCCGTCTGCTGGAGAGATCCGGCGGGCGCTCTGGTCATTATCTGGCATCAAGCCATAAAGCGGCTGACGCGTGAGCGAAATTTCCAGGCCAATGCTCAGCGTCGAAGAGGCGCTCGCGCATGTGCTCGCAGGCCTTGGCCGTATTGAATCTGAAATCATTCCTCTTGAGGACGGCTTCAACCGTTTTCTTGCTGAAGGTGTCGCGGCGCGTATCACCCAGCCGCCGTTCGACGCTTCCGCCATGGACGGCTATGCGGTTCAGGCCAGCGATCTGAATGAAATTCCCTGCGATCTCAGAGTGATTGGCGATGCCGCCGCTGGACATCCCTTTGAAGGAGAGGTTGGCGCTGGCCAGGCGGTTCGCATCTTCACCGGTGGCGCGGTGCCGGACGGCGCCGACACTATCGTCATTCAGGAGGTCACGCAGCGCGAGGCTGATACCGTCACGGTGAAAGAGCGCGCCGGGCATGGCGCATATGTTCGTCTGCGCGGGTTTGATTTTGCCGAAGGCGATGTGTTGCTGAAAGCTGGCCGCAAGCTTCTGGCGCGGGATTTATCACTCGCCGCCGCCATGAATGTGACGCAGCTCAGTGTACGCCGCAAACCCGTCGTGGCGATTCTGGCGACGGGGGATGAGTTGGTCATGCCCGGTGAAGAGCTGAAACCGGGGCAGATCATTTCGTCCAACTCATACGGTCTTGCCGCCATGATTGAGGGCGCCGGGGGGCGGCCCGAACAGATAGGCATAGCCCGTGACACCGAGCAGAGCCTGGCTGAACATATTTCCCGCGCCAGCCACGCGGATATTCTGCTGACCATTGGCGGGGCTTCGGTTGGCGAACATGATCTTGTTCAAGGCGTGCTTGAAGCGGCGGGAATGACCCTTGATTTCTGGAAGATAGCCATGCGCCCCGGCAAACCGTTGATGTTCGGGCAACTGGGAAACCAGCGCGTTCTGGGGCTGCCTGGCAATCCGGTTTCGGCCATGGTGTGTTCGAGGATATTCCTCATTCCGATGCTGGAGAAAATGCTCGGGAGCACTGAGTCCTCAACCGCGCTGAAATCCGCTGTACTTGGCGCGGCTCTCGAGAAAAACGGGCCGCGCCAGCATTATATGCGCGCGACACTCGAGAATGGGCCTGATGGCGCGGCGGTGGTCACGCCTGTCCGCTCGCAAGACAGCTCCCTGCTCTCGCCCTTGTCTCAAGCCGACTGCCTGATCGTGCGCACGCCCGGCGCCCTGGCAGCACGGGCTGGCGATGCGGTGCCCATATTGCCGCTGGATTTTTAAAGGGCTTCCCGGCGCCCTTCCCGGCATTATCATCATTCCGGCCATCCCGTCCGTCATTCCGGCGAAAGCCGGAATCCGGAACGGCTTTGCTTTTCGCTCCGCAGCAACTGGACCCCGGCCTTCGCCGGGGTGACGAAGGGATGGTTTTTGGAAAAAGGCAATCCGCTAAACAAGTTTCCCATATCCTCCACCAT
>CAYOEI010000337.1:0-2680 GCA_964402825.1 uncultured Hyphomicrobiaceae bacterium | reverse complement strand
TTTCTCGCGACTTTACGATCTCCAATATAGAATTACCAAGTCCTCTTTCCAGAAGTCAAAACGTCTGCTGTTAGCACGAAGCGGCCGTTCATCGACCACAATCGGAAGAACTGCTGTTGGGGGTAAAGCGGACATAAAACGGTGCCCTTCCGAATGTCTGCTTCTGACCCAAAGCGGACGTTCTACAACGCCTGATTTATAGCAGCTTTATTCCCAATAGCGGACTTGGGCACGCATCGTTTCGCACGTCAGTTTGGCGCCAGACGCGGGTGTGATCACCCGGTTAGGCTGACCAAATTACGCTGCCAGAGGGCAATTCATCACCCTCACTTGCAGATGGGCAATGGGCGGGGCTTGCCCTTGGGAAGGGCGTCCCTCCATTCATTGATAATCGGCTGGAGGGTTTCCATGGGCCAGAACTTGGGAGCGCCGATGGCCTGCAGGCAGGTCGCGTTCCAGTACAGCCCGGCGCGCGACAGGGGCCTGCGGTTCTTCACAGCCTTGGCGACGGCGTCGATGTCGCCGGCCTCAGGATAGATGTAGAGCGTCGTCGGGTTGTCCTGCACCATCGCGATAATTTTCTTGGAATCCGACGGCGACCAGGTTGTGCACCCGTTGCTGCGGCCGCTGGTGTAGTTCACCAGTTTTCCGTAAGGAACATACCCCTCCTCGTCCGCATAGGGGCTATTCGGATTCTTGTAGCGGCACCGCTTTCTCAAACCAACGGCCTGATGTCCGCCGATGGCCCGCTCCCAGGCGTTCGCGGTGTCGCCTTCCCCGACAAATGGCAGGAACGGGCGAACGAAAGGGGTCTTCTTGCCCGAACTGCGATAATAGCCTTTAAACGACTCTCTCGTTTCGGCCGTCATATAGACACCGCCCGAGGTCAGGTTTGACCCCTCCGCATTGCTGAAGTTCTTCGCGCATCGCCGGCCGTTTGAGAAATTAGCGCGCCGCAGTTTGCGCCCGTTGCCATAGCCTGACGTAGTCGCGCGGAACGACTTGTTTGCCTCGCAGATGATGTAAAACCGCCGCCCCAAACGGCCACTGCCATCCCTGCTGGGGCGCGTAGCATCCATGGAAAAGTAGCAGTGATTTTTGACCGTCCCCTCGTTGACCTTTCGCCGGTATAACGCGCGCGCCCTCTTCAAAACCACCGGTGCAATCTGGCCTTCGCCCGTGCCGACATGCGCCCGCAGCCAGGCCGGAATGTCCGGGGTTTGCTCCGCTGCCCGAGACAGGTGAGAACCCGACAGGGGGATGAGGATCATCACGGCAAGGGTCAGAAGGAGCGATCTCAGCGGCAACGGTGTAATTCTCCTGTAAAAGCATCTTCAACACGCGCTGAGCATAAGTCGCTTAAGCAAAAAGCACCATGGCGTGGATACCAGTACAAGCCTCGAAGCGTGAGAGTGCAACTGTGCACCCCATCGAAAGCCGAATGTCATGGCAAGCAAATATTTGTCACCCCATCCTGTGTCTGGTCGGTGGTTAAGACTGTCCGCTCTTGGCACTTAGAAGACATTCCAACCTATGTGGATTTATGTCTGCTTTCGGGGGTAAAGCGAACTCTAATTGAGGTGGTGCGTAACGACTGCTTTTGACCCAGAGCGGACATTCCCTAGAAAAAAGAGAGCACCTGATTCCTAACGCAGACGGTTCAATTCGCAACCGAATTGCCTGCCTGAACAACTCAGGTGCCCCCCGGGTTCACTTCCGCCGCTGAAGTCATCCATGGGTATCGTGTTTCAACGACTGAAGGACGGTCCGCAAAGGCTGCGTATAGCTGGTCCAGATTTTCCCGCCCTCGCCATTGCAAGCCGTTGCGAGTTTCGGAGAAGTCCATATGGACAATAAACATGATGTCCATGAGGGAAAACCAACCGGGTGCGAATCCCTCTAGGCTAGCTTGGCTATCAAGCCAATCCAGGATGCTGTTGACCCGCGTGCTTTCCCGTTTGAGGTACGAAACGGTTTCTTCGGTCAGGTTATCGACCATATCTAGGCAGTGGATATGCTCCAGGCTTACTATCAGTGTCTGCAGTGTCGAAAGCAGATTCGCATCTTGCCATTTGTGCTCCGGACGAACGAGCGTCGGTAACAGCGGTGGATCAGCGTCAAGTACCGACGGGTATTTGTCCAGCACGTAGGCAACCATGATCTGCGAGTCGAACAGGGTAACGTTCCCGTCGAACAAGACCGGTGTGGTGAGGTTCGGGTTTAGCTGGGCGACCTCTTCCACGGGCAGCATGCCGCGGTGCTTCGCATGTTCGGTGACTTGGATACCTTTTTCCAGGAAATAGATTCGCACCTTACGAGAGGTTGGAGAGCCGTATGCGAAGTGGAAATCCATGGCTGTCCTCCCGGTTTGCGTGTCACACAGCAGATACTAAATCTAGACATCCAAATAGACCAGCGGTGCCCGAACCTGACGCCCCGAGAGGAGTTGACCGGAAGTTCAGCCACTCAATGTCCGCTTTCGGAGGTAGAGCGGACGTGGTGTCATGCCCTGCCGAATGTCTGCTTTTGACCCAAAGCAGACATTCGCACGAACCTAAAGCGGCCCCGAAGGACCGCTCTATCCATGAACAAAAAGGCCGCCCCGGTTTCCCGGAACGGCCCAATTCATTTGGCAGTGGTTGGGTGCAGTTGGCTACATCATGCCGCCCATACCACCCAT
>CAYOEI010000336.1:0-4602 GCA_964402825.1 uncultured Hyphomicrobiaceae bacterium | reverse complement strand
GAGACGGTCAGTGAATCTATATTATAGCCACGGCCGGAAAACAGTCCGATGACGCGGGCAAGAACGCCCGGTTCATTGTCCACAAGCACCGAAAGGGTGTGGGCTTCAACTTTTTCCGTAACGGTCTGGCTCGGATAGTGGCTTTGCGCCGGTGACATGTTCATGGATTTCGCCGTTTCTGTACTCATTCTGTCTATGGGATTTTAAGACCGGTATTGGATTACACCAGCACCTTGCCCTTTTCCGATATGGCGTCCTTGATGTCCCCTTCCTCAGCCACATCGCCCAGCAACATCTCGTTGTGAGCTTCGCCCGAAGGGATCATCGGGAAGCAGTTGGCCATCTTCTCGACGCGGCAATCGAAAATCACCGGTTTCTTGACCTTGATCATTTCCTTGATGGCGTCATCTAGTTCTGATGGTTTTTCGGTTCGAATGCCGACGCAATGATAGGCTTCGGCCAGCTTCACAAAATCAGGCAATGCCTCGGAGTAGGTGTGCGCGTAGCGTCCGCCATGCAGCAGCTCCTGCCACTGGCGCACCATGCCCATATATTGGTTGTTCAGGATGAAAATCTTGATCGGCAGCTCATACTGCGCGGCCGTCGACATCTCCTGCATGGTCATCTGCACCGACGCCTCCCCGGCAATGTCGATGACGAGTGAGTCTGGATGCGCCATTTGAACGCCAACCGCCGAAGGGAGCCCATAGCCCATGGTGCCGAGGCCACCGGATGTCATCCAGCGGTTGGGCTCCTCGAAGTGATAATGCTGCGCCGCCCACATCTGGTGCTGACCTACCTCGGTTGTGATGTAGGTGTCTTTATCCTTGGTCAGTTCATACAGCCGCTCAATGGCGTATTGCGGCATGATCACATCATTGCGGTTCTTGTAATTGAGGCTCTTCTTCGCGCGCCATTCTTCGATTTGACCCCACCACGCCTTTTGCGCAGCTTTGTCGACTACCGGTTCACGCGCCTTCCACACCCGGATGATTTCTTCCAGGACGTGCCCCACATCTCCAATGATGGGTAAATCAACACGCACATTCTTGTTGATCGACGAGGGATCGATATCGATGTGGATCTTTTTTGATCCAGGAGAAAAGGCATCGAGCCTGCCGGTGATGCGGTCATCAAAACGCGCGCCAATGCAGACCATCACGTCGCAATCATGCATCGCCCAGTTGGCTTCATAGGTGCCATGCATTCCGAGCATACCAAGCCATTGCTTGTCTGAAGCGGGGTATGCGCCAAGGCCCATCAGCGTCGAGGTGACGGGAAAGTTGGTGAGCCGTGCAAGCTGGCGCAGAAGCTGGCTCGCGCCGGGACCCGAATTGATGACGCCGCCACCGGTATAAAGGATCGGCTTCTTGGCGCTTTCCATCAATTCGACCGCGGCGCGGATTGCATCCTGATTGCCGGTAATCTGCGGCCGGTAAGTTTTGTGGCGTACATTGGACGGGCCGACATACTCGCCAGAAGCAAACTGAATGTCCTTTGGAATGTCGACCACGACCGGGCCAGGACGGCCCGCCAGGGCGACATAGAAAGCCTCATGCAGGATGCGTGCGAGATCGTTCACGTCCTGCACAAGATAATTATGCTTGGTACAGGGGCGCGTGATCCCAATCGTGTCGCATTCCTGAAACGCATCATTGCCAATCAGGTGCGTCGGAACCTGGCCGGTGATGCAAACAAGCGGAATGGAATCCATCATCGCATCGGTCAGACCGGTGACCGCATTGGTTGCGCCGGGACCTGATGTCACGAGCACGACGCCGGGCTTACCGGTCGAGCGCGCATAGCCTTCGGCCGCATGCACCGCGCCCTGCTCATGGCGCACAAGGATGTGCTCAACTTTATCCTGCTGATAAATCTCGTCATAGATCGGCAATACGGCACCGCCCGGGTAACCGAAAATATGCTCAACCCCCTGATCAGCCAGTGCCTTCATGACCATCTGCGCACCGGTCATTGTGCGTGCCATTACCCATCACTCCATTGATAGCGCCGTATCGGCGTTTAACCGCCCGGCCAGACTACTCTTATTGTTCCAAAAACCAAGACAGGTTGTTCCAAAAACCAAGACAGGCGCGTGGGGCGCCTGTCTTCGGCCCGATCTCGATAACGCATCGAACCGGCGGCGAACCCTATCCCCGCGCGCTGGCGCGGTCAACCGTCATACATCAATAATCGCAAATATTTTGTCTATCATACTTTCTGAATCTTTCACAAATATTGATTTCCACGTAATCATATTACTTTTTGCCCATGTCATCTGGCGTTTGGCATATCGCCGCGTATCCGTTTTAGTCCGGGTTGCCGCCTCATCGCGTGAAATCTTTCCCGATAGCATCTGTATAAGAGGCATTACGCCGAGGGCGCGCATGACCGGCAGATTAGGGTCAAGATCAAGTTTCGCGAGCGCATCCACTTCTTCAAGAGCGCCCATCTCCAGCATGGCGTCGAAACGGGCGTCGATACGTGCATACAGCGCCTCTCGCGGCGGCGACACAAAAATGCGCCCCGTCTGCTGCTGGGTCAAGACCGGTTTGCCGGGCTCGCTCTGCCAGTGCGACAGGGAACGCCCGGTGGCATCGAGAACTTCAAGCGCGCGTATGATCCGCTGCGGGTCTGAAGAGAACAACCGGCTCGCCATTTCCGGGTCGCGTTCGCTCAATATCTTATGTAATTCTTCGGCGCTATGTGAGCTTATCTGCCCACGCCAATGATCACGAATATGCGGCGGTATATCGGGAATGGGCGACAGGCCTTCAAGCAGCGCCTTGAAATAAAGCCCCGTGCCGCCGGTGATAATGGGTATCCGCCCCTGGCGTTCAGCTTCGGTGATTGCCGCTTTCACATCCTCCAGCCAGCGCCCCACGGAATAGGCATGCGCTGCGGAAACAAACCCGTAGAGCGCATGGGGTGCGCGCGCCTCATCCTCTTCGCTGGGACGGGCGCTTAAAATCCGCAGTTCGGAATAGACCTGCATGGAATCTGCATTGATGATGACGCCGCCAAGCCGTTCGCAAAGCGCCAGCGCCACAGCAGACTTGCCGCACGCTGTCGGCCCTGCAATAAGAATGGCGCGATGATTGGACATAGGTTCAGTGCTTAGGTCATGGACTCATAAATAACCATCATTCTGTTAGGTCAGGAGAGTCCGGTCTCATAAAAGTCATGCGTTTTTACGTTTTTCCCGATGGGGTCAAAAAATGGAAAAGCAGCTTCCCCTCTTTTTCCAGCGGTCATTGGCGGATGACCCCCTCACCCGCGACGCACTTGCCGATGAAGCGGCGCGCCAGCAATCGCAAATCGAACTCATAGCGTCGGAGAATATTGTCAGTCCCGCAGTTTTGGCGGCGCTCGGACATGCGATGACCAACAAAACGCTTGAAGGCTACCCCGGGAACCGCTTCCACGGTGGCGGTCAGTTTGTCGACGTCGTCGAGCAGGCCGCCATCGACCGCGCGAAAGCGTTGTTCGGGGCGGTTTATGTCAATGTGCAGCCACACTCAGGAACTCAGGCGAACCAGGCCGTGTTTTTCCGCTTGGTCAAACCGGGCGATTGCATCTTAAGCCTCGATCTCACCTCCGGCGGTCACCTCTCTCACGGCGCCCGGCCGAACCTATCGGGCCGCTGGTTCGATGCCCACCACTATACCGTCGACCGCGAAACCGGCCTGATGAATTATGACGACATCGCCAAACAGGCCGAGGCAATCAAACCGAAACTCTTAATCGCAGGCGGATCGGCCTATCCGCGCGAGATTGATTTCCCCCGCATGGCGGCTATTGCAGAAAGTGTGGGCGCATATTTCCTTGTCGATATGGCGCATATTGCCGGTCTGGTCGCAGCCGGGGTCCACCCATCTCCAGTCCCCCACGCCGATATCGTGACATGCACAACCACAAAGACCATGCGTGGACCCCGCGGCGGGCTCATTCTCTCGCGCTCAGAAGAACTCGGCAAGAAACTCCAATCAGCGATATTTCCTGGCGTTCAGGGCTCTCTCCATTCAAATGTCCTGGCTGCTAAAGCGGTTTGTCTCGCAGAGGCGCTGCAGCCCGAGTTTCAGGTTTATGGCCAGCGGGTGCGCGCAAACGCCCGTCGCCTTGCAGAGGTCCTGGCCGCCAGCGGGATCAAGATCGTCAGCGGCGGTACCGATACCCACGTCGTCCTTCTGGACCTGTCCGGCAATGGCATCCGCGGTCAGGACGCCGAAAACGCCCTGGCGCTCGCCGATATCACCTCCAACAAAAACCCAATTCCGTTTGACGCCGCCCGTCCCTCGGAGTGGGCCGGCCTGCGCCTCGGCACCAGCGCCGCAACCACCCGAGGCTTTGATCTGGCGGAAATGACAGAGGTTGGAAACTACATTGGCCAACTGATAAACGCGGCATCACAAAACAAGCTTAAGGACGTCGTACCGGACATCAAATCCAAGGTGGCGGACTTGACATCACGATTCCCGATCTATCCGTCGTGAGCGTGGGGATTGACATCATCGCCTTTTACAAACGCCCCTATGCCCTGAAATTCATTCGATAAAACAATGACCGAGCGGGCTCCATGAGCACTCATCGTGCGGGCAAGGG
>CAYOEI010000335.1:0-3751 GCA_964402825.1 uncultured Hyphomicrobiaceae bacterium | reverse complement strand
ATGACAGTACTCCCTACGCTTTATACATAAATACGGCGCGGGCAGCGTTCAATGGGTCTGCATTGCCCTGGCCTCTTTATTGGACAAAAATTGGACACACGGCGCTACAAATTTCTTAAGTTATTGAAAAAGCTGGCACCCCCTAGCGGAATCGAACCGCTCTTTCCAGGTTGAAAACCTGGCGTCCTAACCGATAGACGAAGGGGGCGCAGACACCGGCTCATATAAATGGGATTGGCGACCCTGACAAGGCTGCGAAATGCACTGGTTGTTGCTAACGGCGGGGGTCCGCCACATCCTCGATATGTAACTCGATTTTCTCTCGCCCGCGCCAATTATTTCGACGCAAATGCCCTGTCGCGTGGAGTGGAAGACCTTTGGATTCGAGAAGCAGTTTGCCAACCTCCGTTCCGGCACTGTTGAAGGCGATTGCATCGATACGCGAACCGTCGCTGGCGGTGAGCGAGCAACGTATATGGCGTTCGCCGACAATCTTGACGAATTTGCATCGGTGCGCGGCGAAGGCGAAGCGCGGTTGCGGATTTCCGGCGCCGAACGGGCCTGCCTTGTCCAGCAGGGCCATGAAGTCGATGTTGGCGCTGGAGGCCATCAATGCGCCGTCTATTTTCAGATGCGCCTCGGCGCTCGCCTGCATCACCCTCGCCCGCAGCGTTTCCTCGACATGATCGAAAAACGCGCCGGCGGTCTCCCTGGCCACGGTGAAACCGGCTGCCATGGCGTGCCCGCCACCCCGCTCCAGCAGACCTGCATTCATTGCGCTGCGAATGGCCGCTCCTATGTCCGCGCCTTGAATGGAGCGCGCCGAGCCTGAGCCAACTCCGTCCTTGTCCCAGGACACCGCCAGGGAAGGCTTTGAAAAACATTCTGTCAGTCTGGCGGCAACAAGCCCGATGAGCCCCTTGTGCCACCCCTCTCCCTGGGCAATGGCAATGGCTGCATCGGGGCGTGCCTGGAAGGCGGCATCTGCCTGGGAGAGCGCTGCTTCCTGTAACGCGTCCTGCATGACCCGGCGTTCGGAGTTCAGCCGCTCCAGCGTGGATGCAATTTCGATCGCGCGCGGTTCATCCTCGCTGGCGAGCAGTTGTGTGGCCAGATCGGAACGGCCGATGCGCCCGCCGGCATTGAGACGCGGGCCCAGCACATACCCCAGATGATAGGTTGTTGGGGCGGCTGTGAGCCCGGCCATGTCCGCCAGCACGCGCAGGCCAAGGTTCTGGCGCTGGCGCATCACTTCCAGCCCGCGGATGACGAGTGCGCGGTTGAGCCCGGTGAGAGTCACCACATCGCAGACGGTGGCGAGTGCCACCATGTCCAGCAATTGCATGAGATCTGGCGCCGAAATCTTTTCGCCATACCATGCGTCGTTGCGCAACTGCCTGGCGGCGGCCACCAGGAACAGATAGACAACGCCAGCGGCCGCCAGATGCCCCTGGCCCGAGATATCGTCCAAACGGTTTGGATTTACCACTGCGAGGGCCTGTGGCAATTGTTCTTCAGCCTGGTGGTGGTCGAGGACTATGACATCGGCGCCCAGCTCGCTGGCCCGGGCAATGGGCGCATAAGCCACCGTTCCGCAATCAACTGTAATGATCACTTTGGCGCCCTCTGCGACAAGCTGTTCGAAGGCGGTTATACTCGGCCCGTATCCTTCAAGCGTCCGGTCGGGAATATAGAATTGCGCATCTTGGCCGTGGGCACACAGAAACCGCCGGATGAGCGCCACACTGGCCGCGCCGTCCACGTCATAGTCTCCGAAGATCGCGATGGGCTCTTTATCGCGGATGGCTTTGGCAAACCGTTGCGCTGCCATATCCATATCCTGCAAGGTGGACGGGTCCGGCATCAGGGCCCTGATGGTCGGGTTCAGATAATCGGCGACCGTTTCCGGTGCGGCCCCGCGTGCTGCAAGGATGCGCGCCAGGATTTCAGGAAGAGCGTGTTCCTGGGCAATGGTGATCGCACTATGTTCGCCAATTGGCGTCAGGCGCTCAATCCATCTCAGGCCCCGTGCAGAGCGATCGACCCGCAAGAAGGACGTCTGCTGTGCGCCGCTATCGATTGTCTGTGATCCGAGGGCAGTCAAAAAGCATCATTCCCTATGAAAGGATAGACCCTACGAAATACCGCTTGTCTTGGTAGGACCATGTATCGTCCTGATCCACCGCACGGTGCGCGTCTTGGAGCGCATGACGACCGTTTCGGTTTCAACGCCGCTTGGCTTGAAACGCACACCCTGCAGCATGGAACCGCTGGTGACGCCCGTAGCCGCGAAAATGACATCGCCCGAGGACAAGTCCTCCATGGTATATTTGCGGTCGATATCCTCGATACCAAGCTCCGCCACGCGCGCGCGATGATGGTCGCTCAAGGGGTGAAGCCGTGCCTGTATCTGCCCGCCGATACAACGCAGTGCAGCCGAAGCCAAAACACCCTCGGGCGCACCGCCGATGCCCATATAAATATCGATGCCTGTTTCTTCCGCGTTTGCCGTGTGAATCACACCGGCTATGTCGCCATCACCAATCAACTGGATTGCCGCGCCCGTTGCACGCACGTCCGCAATCAGTTTTGCGTGGCGGGGACGGTCGAGGATGCAGGTGGTAATCTCTTCAACAGAAACGCCTTTGGCTTTCGTCAGGGCTTGCAGATTTTCCTCAGGTGATGCGTCGAGATCAACCAGGCCCGGTTTGAACCCCGGGCCGATTGCGATCTTGTCCATATAAATGTCGGGTGCGTGAAGCAGGCTGCCATGTTCAGCAAATGCAACCACGGCCAGTGAGTTCGGTTCGGCCTTGGCGCAAATTGTCGTGCCTTCAAGGGGGTCGACCGCGATATCGACTTTCGGTCCGTCCCCAAGCCCCACCTCTTCACCGACATAAAGCATTGGCGCTTCGTCGCGCTCACCCTCGCCGATCACGACACGGCCCTGAATGGGAAGCTGGTTCAGCTCTTTACGCATGGCGTCAACAGCGGCCTGATCTGCCGCTTCCTCGTCGCCGTGCCCCCGCAATTTTGCCGCCGCGATGGCGGCGGCTTCGGTGACACTTGCAATTTCAATCGTCAGCATTCGGCTCAGGCCGGTTAGGTCATTATTATTCTTTTTTGCCATTGGCGTTCCCCTCCCCTTGTGGAACGTACGCGATGGTCATGCCAGAAATTTACATTTTTTCTATGCGTAGCATTTGTGGCGGCTCTTCCACATTACCTTCTTTTTCAATTGTTTGCAGCGCCGCCCGGATCGATGCCTCGCTCGTATTATGGGTGATCATCACAACCGGCAAGGGCGCGCCATCATCAGTCCTTGCATCCAGACCGGGCAATGCAGTGCACGGACGCCGTTGAACGATGCTTTCCAGGGATATGCCTTCATTGGCCATACTTGCTGCAATGGCCGCAAAAGCACCTGGACGGTCGAATACGGAAAGGCGGATATAGTAGCCGCCCTCATGGGCGCGCATGCGGGCCCGCTTGTAAGGTTTAAGCTCTTCAGTGCGCCATGCGAATGGCGGTGCAATGATACCCGTGGCGATATCCAGAATATCACCGACAACAGCCGAGGCAGTGGGTCCCGCGCCCGCTCCAGGGCCAATCAACACAACTTCACCGACATAGTCGCCGTCAAAGGCAACGCAGTTGGTAACGCCATCAACTTCCGCTATGGCTGTATTCTTGGGCACCATGGTGGGGTGCACACGCTGCTCAATGCCGGTGTCGGTCTGAAGCGCGACAC
>CAYOEI010000334.1:0-17477 GCA_964402825.1 uncultured Hyphomicrobiaceae bacterium | reverse complement strand
ATTTTCCTTCAACCCGCCGCCGGTAATATGGGCGAGCGCTTTTACGCCGTCAGTTTCGCGAATGGCTTTGAGCGCGGCGCGAACATAAATCCGTGTCGGCGTCAGCAGGGCGTTTCCGAGCGAAATATCAGTTTTGAAGGGAGCTGGCGCGTCCCACTTCAGTCCCGATATTTCCACAATCTTGCGGACAAGCGAGAAGCCGTTGGAATGTACACCTGACGAAGCAAGGCCAATGAGAATGTCTCCAGGCTCAATATCTGTTCGTGGCAGCAGTTGCCCCCGTTCCGCGGCGCCAACCGAGAATCCGGCCAGGTCATAGTCGCCAGATGCATAAAGCCCCGGCATTTCGGCAGTTTCACCACCAATGAGTGCGGCGCCTGCCTGTTTGCACCCTTCCGCTATTCCAGAAATCACCTGCTCGGCTACATGAGTGTCGAGTTTTCCGCAGGCAAAATAATCCAGGAAGAAGAGAGGTTCCGCGCCTTGCACGATTAGATCATTGACGCACATGGCGACAAGATCGATGCCGATGGTATCGTGATGCCCGGTCTCGATTGCGATCTTGAGTTTTGTGCCCACGCCATCGTTGGCCGCGACCAGTACAGGATCGGTAAATCCCGCGCTCTTAAGATCAAACAGTCCGCCAAATCCGCCTATTGCGCCCATGACACCGGCGCGCTTCGTGGCCGCTGCCATTGGCTTGATCGCGTCCACAAGCGCATTGCCAGCGTCGATATCGACGCCCGCATCCGCATATGAGAGGCCGTCTTTGTTGCCGGTTGGATCGGAGTTCGTCATTGCAGTTACATCTTGCCCGTTGGCCGGAACGATTGGTGCTCGCCCTTCATCCAAGGCAAAGCCCGTCACGTCAAGCGGCATGGAAGCGAACTGTGCGTTTGTCAACAGTCCGGAGGGCTTATGGCGAGGTAAATTAGGACATTTTAATGACCCAATATCCTGTATATCCTCTCAGCATATGAGATTTGATTCTGTAACATTAATAGCATCTTGGCTGAGCGCCGTGTGCCTCACGCTGTTCATTTCCTGCGTACCGGCCAGGGCGCAGAAGCAAGATGTCTACACGGTTGCCAAACTGTCGGTGGACATCAAGGCGAAGGACGCCGTTACCGCGAAGGGCAAGGCGCTGGCGATTGCCAGGACACAGGCTTTGCACACGGTGTTTCGGCGGATCACGCCATTCAACAGCTTTGACCGGCTGCCCGTGCTCAGACCGGCCGCAATAGAAGATATGCTTGCAGGTTTTTCGGTGCGCAGGGAGCGCAATTCGGCAACGCGATATATTGCAACCCTTGATTTCAAGTTCCAGCCAGAGGCCGTGCGGAAACTTCTGTCTGGAAAAGGCATTGCCATCAGCGACCAGCAGGCAGGCCGTATTACCGTTCTGCCGGTTTACATATCCAAGGGAAAAATTGACCAGAGCGGACGTGATCCCTGGCGCAGAGCGTGGTTAGGGCTGGATCTTCAAAATGCCATCGTTCCAGTAAAGCTGGCGCGCGCCGGGCCGTCATTCACAATGGACAAACTTTCCGGGATACTCGGTGGTGATCTGACTGCATTTGTCGCAATGCGTGAAAAGTACAAAACCAAAAAACTGGTGCTGGCTATTGCCGAACCAGCAGCGGACGGCAGGACGCTGACTACGCGGCTGTTTGGCTTTGACCTCATTGGTTCTGTTTCACTTGCCCGCAATGATCCGGTTTATAGCGGCAATATGAAATCAGCCGCGCGCGACGCTGCTGAAATTACGCTGGGTATTTTTGCAGGGCGCTGGAAACTCATGCAGACGCCTCGAAGCGGGTCAGGTATTGATACAACGCCGGCGGACGTCGATGTGGTCGTTGAATTTTCAGGTATGCGGGAATGGAAAGCGATTCGTGGCCGTCTGGTAAAAATACCTGGTGTGAATGGTCTGGACATCAAGTCGCTGTCGGCAAGAACCGCGCAACTCGTCTTCAAATTTCCCGGCGGCGCTGAAGGGTTGGCGCGCGCTGTCCCTGATCATGGGCTTTCAATGCACGGCGCGGGCAATGCCTGGATATTGCGGGGGAATTAAATAAACGCCCTCTAGAGGGATGCGAGCTTGCAGGCTACACTGGTTCGCGGGGCGGTTAGAGATTCTAATAAACAAGGGCGGCTGAAGTGAATATCCCGAATGTAATAACGGTTTTCAGAATATTCCTGGTGCCGCTTGTGGTTTGGCTGATGCTGGAAGGGCGCATGCAAACCGCTTTTCTGCTGTTTGTCATTGCCGGCATTTCCGACGGGCTGGATGGTTATTTGGCAAAAAAATATGGCTGGCAGACTGAACTTGGGGCTTATCTCGATCCTCTTGCCGACAAAGCATTGCTGGTCAGCATCTTTGTCGTGCTTGGCATCCACTCGCATCTGCCCATGTGGCTCGTGATCGCCGTCGTAAGCCGGGATATTCTGATAGTAGGTGGAACATTGCTGACATGGATGCTGGAGCGCCCCATCACGCTTCATCCGCTGCTGATTTCGAAGGTGAATACTGTTGGTCAGATCGTTCTTGCAGCTACCGTGCTCGGCAGTCTGGGTTTTACCCTGGAGCTGGACTTTGCCATCCTGACGCTCATCTGGATTACAGGCGTGCTGACGATAGCTTCGGCTGCAACCTATATGGTCAAATGGCTGAGCCATATGACGTCATATGAAGAGCCCGCGACAAACGTCAAAATACCCCGCCCGTCGCTGGACAAGAATCATGTGAGGCGAGGTCATGTCAGGCGCGGCAAAGCATCGATCGCCCGTTCATGAACATGCGCATACAAACATTATTCTGGGCCGGCGCCACTCTCGTGCTGTTTCTTTTCATAGCGCTGTTACGTGAAATCCTGCTTCCATTCGTCGTTGGGGCGGCAATCGCATATTTCCTTGATCCACTCGCCGACCGGCTCGAACGCGCGGGGTTTTCCCGGCTATGGGCCACCATCCTGATCGTTTCGTTGTTTGGGTTGCTGCTTGTTCTGGGAGTTGTGTTTGTGCTCCCGATGTTGCTGAATCAGTTGATCGACCTGGCGGGGAAACTGCCAGGATACTTCCTGTATGTCCGCGAGCTCGCCAATGACTATCTAAAGGAGTGGTTTGGAGACCAGTGGATTAAAAAACAGTTTGGCCGTGACGGGGCGGTGAAAGATATCGCCGAGGAGGCCACGATCTGGCTGGGGAAGCTTCTCCCTTCAGTCTTGAGCGGCGGATTGGCCATCGTCAATTTTCTGGCCCTGGTCATCATCACGCCAGTTGTCACTTTTTATCTGCTGCTCGACTGGGACCGCATGATGGGAGATATTTCAAGCTGGCTCCCGCGCGATCATGCGAAGACCATTCACCAGATTGCGAATGATATCGATGAGGTCATATCCGGCTTTGTCCGCGGGCAAGTAACCGTATTGGCTATCCTCGGATTATTTTATGTGGCGGGGCTGACGCTGATCGGACTGAATTATGGACTGCTGATCGGGTTGGGCGCGGGGATTGTCAGTTTTATTCCTTTTGTCGGGGCCATAGTTGGACTGGCCGTCGGCGGCTCGGTGGCTGTTGTTCAATTCTGGCCTGAATGGCATCTTGTTGCCGCTGTGCTATCGGTGTTTCTCATCGGCCAGGCGATTGAAGGCAATATATTATCGCCGATGATTGTTGGCGACAGGGTGCGTCTGCATCCGGTTTGGCTCATGTTTGCATTGTTCGTGTTCGGTTACCTGTTTGGATTTGTTGGTCTGCTGCTCGCGGTGCCCGCGGCTGCCGCAATCGGGGTTCTGGTAAGATTTGGATTGCAGGTATATCTGAAGAGTTCACTCTATAAGGGCGCCGGCAAGCGGCCGCGGAAAAAGGCCAGGACTTAGAGTCAGGACCTAGGCAATAATGGTTATGCGTATGCGGTTGGCATGATGAGTGAACAACTTGTGTTTGATCTTCCGCACAGGCCCGCCATGGGCGCGGACGATTTTTTTGTGAGCTCATGTAACGAGGCCGCTGTTCACCTGATCGATACATGGCCTGACTGGACGCATCGCATCCAGATGATTGAAGGCCCCGCAGGATCGGGCAAAAGCCATCTGGCCAATGTCTGGCGGCTGAGGACGGGCGCTCAAAGCATTGATAGCGCTGCTTTCAAGGCCGCGGACATTGCGGAACTTTCATTGTCAAACGGTCTGATCCTGGAAGATCTGGACAGCAATGAGTTCGACGAGCATTCCGTCTTCCACTTGTTCAATCTGTCGCGTGAGCGAGACTTCTGCATGTTGCTGACCGCGCGCAGCAGGCCCGCACGCTGGGCAGTGCAATTGCCGGACCTGATTTCGCGCTTGCGGACAATGTCAGTCACAACCATCGGTGCACCGGATGATGCGTTGCTGGGGGCGGTGTTGCTTAAGCATTTTTCCGATCGGCAATTGAATGTTGAGCCTCAAGTGCTCAAGTTCCTCGTGCGGCGGATCAGAAGGTCGATGGATGCCACCCATGAAGTCGTCGTGGAGCTTGATCGTGAAGCTCTGAGTTCAGGAAGGAAAATCACCCGGAATCTTGCCAGTAAGATTCTGGATCAATTACATAAAACTTGAAACACGGCAATCGGCTTGCGTTTTGTGCAGGCGCAATGGATTGCATGTGATGGTGTCATATGAGCGTTACAAACATCAAAACCGGCATGGACAGCGATCCGGAAGATATTTCGGACAAGCCTGAGCGATTCTTCAATCGTGAGCTTTCATGGTTGCAGTTCAACAGCCGTGTGCTTGCCGAATCCGGCAATAAGAACCAGCCACTGCTTGAGCGGGTCCGGTTTCTTTCCATTTCGGCATTAAATTTGGATGAGTTCTATATGGTACGGGTTGCGGGTTTGCGCGGCCAGGTGCTTGCGGGCATCGAATTGCCCAGCCAGGACGGCCTGACGCCTTCAGAGCAACTGGACAGGATTGGCGAGTATGCGGATCAGCTTACCGCACAGCAGCAGGAACAATGGGGCGTGCTGCGCAATGAACTTGAGCAAAATGGTATTTATGTCATCGATACGGTTGACCTGACCGAAACGGAGTACCGTTGGCTGGAAGATCTATTTCTCAACCAGATTTTTCCTGTTCTGACCCCGATTGCCGTCGATCCCGCCCATCCATTCCCGTTCATCCCGACGCAAGGCTTTACCCTCGGACTTGAACTTTTCCGGGCCAGCCAAAAAGAACCAATGTATGCGCTGATGCCGATCCCGGGTCAGCTCGACCGGTTTATCAGACTTCCTGAAGATCAGAAGAAATCAGGTGGAGACAAGTCAGATAGCCGGCCCGATATTCGTTTTGTCCGTCTGGAGACAGTTGTATCCCTGTTTATCACTCACCTGTTTCCGGGATGCGAAGTGCGTGGACAGGGCTCGTTTCGCCTGCTGCGAGACAGCGATATTGAAATACAGGACAAGGCCGAGGATCTCGCCTTGCTGTTCGAGTCAGCCCTTAAGCGCCGCCGCAGGGGTTCGGTGATCAGGCTGGAGATTGAGCCGTCGATGCCCATGAGGCTCCAGCGTTTTGTTATCAAGGAACTTGAAGTCAAGGAGCGTGAGGTCTTTGTCCAGCAGGGAATGATTGGCATTGAAGACACCTCGCAATTGATCGTGTCAGACAGGCCGGAGTTGAAATTCGAACCCTTCAACATCCGGTTTCCAGAACGTATTCGCGAGCATGGCGGGGACTGTTTGGCCGCCATCCGTCAGAAGGACATAATCGTTCATCACCCTTATGAATCATTTGATGCGGTGCTCCAGTTCCTGAGGCAGGCCGCGGGTGATCCTGACGTGGTGGCGATCAGGTGGACGCTTTACCGCACCAGTAAGGCGTCACCGATCATTCAGGCATTGAAAGAGGCGGCGGAGGCGGGCAAGTCGGTTACGGCAATTGTTGAGTTGAAAGCGCGTTTTGACGAAGAGGCAAATATCAAATGGGCGCGTGATCTGGAAAGCGCCGGCGTCCATGTCGTGTTCGGATTTCTTAAATACAAAACCCACGCGAAGCTCAGCCAGATCGTGCGCCGGGAAGGGGATTCTCTGGCGACCTACTGTCATATTGGCACGGGCAATTATCATCCCGTCACGGCGAAGATTTACACCGATATGTCTTACTTTACCGCTGATCCGGCCATCGGGCGCGATGTCACGCGCGTTTTCAATTTCGTGACAGGATATGCGGAACCGATTGAATTGCAGGTCTTGGTGTCTTCACCGCAAGATCTGCGCCCGCGTATTCTCGACCATATCCGCGAGGAGATGTATCACGTAAAAGCAGGACGCCCGGGGTGCATCTGGATGAAGATGAATGCGCTGGTGGACCCCGAAGTCATCGATGCACTCTATGAAGCCAGTCAGGTCGGCGTTGAGATTGATCTGGTAATTCGCGGCATCTGCTGCCTGCGCCCCGGCGTTCGGGGCCTGTCAGAAAATATTCGGGTGAAGAGTATCATCGGGCGTTTTCTGGAGCATTCGCGTATCTACTGCTTCGGCGCCGGGAATGGCCTGCCGCATGGCGATGCAATTGTTTATATCAGCTCAGCGGATATGATGCCGCGCAATCTGGACAGGCGCGTTGAAGCCATGACGCCAATCCGGAACAAGACGGTTCATGAGCAGATAATCGATCAGATCATGGTTGCTAACCTGAAAGATAATGAGCAGAGTTGGCGCAATCTCCCTGATGGCGCATGGGAGCGTATTTTGCCTGGTGAAGGGGAAGAGCCGTTCAATGCGCAAAAATACTTTATGACGAATCCCAGCCTTTCAGGCAGAGGCGAATCGCTGAAGGATAATATACCGCCGAGATTCGCCCGGTAGCGATATGAGAGCCATGAGAGTCATTTTTGCTATGAGAATTTGGCGCCGTGAAGCAGCCCAAAGCTAAGCATTTTAAGCACCAGGTCCCGGTCGCGGTATTGGATATCGGGTCCAATTCAGTGCGTCTCGTGGTGTTTGAAGGCGCCAAGCGCAATACCATACCGCTGTTTAATGAAAAAATATTGTGCGGTCTTGGACGCTCTGTGGCGACAACAGGCCGTCTGAATGAACGCGGCGTTGAGCGGGCCTTGCGTGCGATGCGCCGTTTTCATGCTATTTGCGGACAGCTTGGAGTGGCGAAGATTGACGTCATTGCGACGGCGGCTGCCCGTGAGGCCGAGAATGGCCCGGATTTCATTAAAAGAGCCGAATTGGTTCTGAAATCGGATATATCGGTTATCACCGGCAAACAGGAAGCGCATCTGGCTGCCGCCGGGGTTATCTATGGTTTTCCAGAAGCTCAGGGAATGGTTGCCGATCTGGGTGGCGGCAGCCTCGAAATTATCGGTGTGGACCATAAGAAGGGCGCTGTTGGCGGAGCCACATTGCCCCTTGGCGGTCTGCGCCTGATCGACCTTTCCGGGGGCGATCTCAAAAAAGCCGGCAAGATTATCGATGCCGAACTGGACAAAATTGATTGGCTGGAAAAAGGAAAAGGCAAACCCCTATACGCCGTAGGGGGAACATGGCGCGCGTTTGCACGCGTGCACATGGCTCAAACCCACTATCCGCTAAGCGTCCTGCATGGATACACGATGCCCATAGAAGAGGCTCTGACATTTGCCCGTGTGCTGGACCATCTTTCGCCCGTTTCATTGAGTGGTGTTAAGGCAATCTCTAAGGCGCGCAGCGAAACTGTGCCCTATGGCGCGTTGGTGCTTGAGCGGCTGATACAGCGCATGCGCCCTTCTGAATTTATCGTCTCCGGCTTCGGGGTGCGTGAGGGACTGCTCTACACCACTCTTTCGCGGGATGAGAAAAACCGGGACCCATTGCTGATGGCGTGCGTTGAACTCGCGAATTTGCGTTCACGTTCATCAGAGCATGCGGCAGAGTTATGTAAATGGACCGATGCTTTGTTCCAGTCTCCAGGCCCAAAGGAATCCCCTGGGGAAAAACGTTTGAGGTATGCAGCTTGTCTGATTTCCGATATCGGCTGGCGCACCCATCCTGATTATCGCAGCGCGCAAAGCCTGGCCATGATCTCCCAGGCGAGTTTTGCCGGGCTGGATCATCCCGGCCGGGCGTTTCTGGCGCTCTCGGTTTATTACCGGAATCAGGGCCTCGTTCCATCTGAGAGTTCCCCTTCAATCAATAAGCTTATTAACGAGAACACGCTGTCCCGCGCACGCATCATTGGAGCAGCCGTCCGCACGGCCCATATGGTTTCGGCATCAATGCCGGGTATCATCAGCCAAACGCCTATCTACTATGAAGGTGACAAGCTGGTGTTGGAGTTGCCGAAAAAATACCAGGCGCTCGAGGGTGAACGCCTGGATGGCCGCTTTGCCGCTCTGGCGAAAGAATTGGGTTTCAAACCTGAGGTGCGTCTCTGCGAGGCTATTCCCGAGACCGCCGGCGCATAGGCGTCAGCGCCAGGTTTCGCTCAGCCATTAATCGGCTTCAACGCTGCATCGTCTTGCGCGGCCGAAGCTGTATCCGCCTCTTGTTCAGTCCTGGTATTATTTATCTTCTCAAATGTAACAACGCGCCCGTTCTCGACAGCCAGCCCCAATTGCCCCCGGCATATGGCCTGGGCATCGGCGCCGAACAACTCACGGCGCCACCCCTTCAGAGACGGCAGATCAGCATTGTCGTCGCGGGCAATCTTTTCCAGTTCATCGGCTGTTGCAATTAATTTTGGCGCCACGCCATGGCGCCCCGCGGCTGACTTCAGCAGCACCCGCAACAGATCAAGGACTGCCAGGGAGTCCGGAGGCAATGGTTCGCCGCGTTTCATGGAAGGTAAAGAAGCCGGGTCACGCTTGAGCCCGAGTTTCACCGCCTCCAGCACGCCGCGCCCTTTTGCCGATCGGGAAAAGCCCTGATGCACGGAGCGCAGCCCTGAGAGCTCTTCCTCGGTTGTTGGAGTCTGCTCCGCGATGTCGTAGATCGCTTCGTCTTTAAGAACCCGCCTGCGCGGAACGTTCTGGCGCTGGGCTTCTGTTTCGCGCCATTCGGCCAGTTGGATCATGACGCCAAGCGATTTCTTGTTGCGAGCCCGCATCTTCAGCCGCTTCCAGGCGTTCTCGGGATGACTTTCATAGGTGGCCGGGGTGGTCAGAACCGCCATTTCCTCAATCAGCCATTCTGCGCGGTTGCTTTTATGAAGCTGATCCTTAAGCCCTGGATAAAGATCGCGTAAATTCGTGACATCGCCGATGGCGTAGACCAGCTGTTTGTTTGTAAGCGGCCGCCGGCTCCAGTTTGTAAACCGTGAGGATTTGTCGATTTCGCGTTTAAGCAATTTTTTTACGAGCATCCCGTAGCTTACCGACTCACCAAAGCCGCATACCATGGCGGCTATCTGTGTATCGAAAATAGGCGTGGGTATTATTCCCGCCTGATGATGCACGATCTCGATATCCTGCCGGGCGGCATGGAAAACTTTGGTTACGCTTTCATCCGCCATCAAATCGTAAAACGGAGCTAAATCAATTTCTTCCGCCAATGTGTCAATAATGACTTCATGTGTGCCGGCAGCCATCTGGATCAGGCACAAATCCGGCCAAAAAGTCGATTCGCGCATGAACTCGGTATCGATCGCGACGAAGTCGGACTCCGCGAGACTCGAGCAGACGCTGGACAGTTCATTGGTGCTGGTAATTACGCGCATGGCTCGCCGGTATAGCGCAGCTTCTGGCTGTTGTCCCGCGTTGAGCGCATGAATAAGCAATTTTAAAGGAGATTTTAGTAAAATAATAAAAAAATATAAGCTTTATCAAAATGATGCGCTTTTAACGAACATTTACACAATAGTGCGATAATAAAGTCTCTGAGGAAGGTTGATATGCAAGATCCTGCTGATAAAAGAGTAGAGAGACGCCGCAGCGTGTTCCTGCAGGCCAGCGTTTGCGCCATGGACGGATCGCAAATCGTGAACTGCTCCATACAGGATACAAGCCGTTCGGGTTGCAAGATCATCTCCGATGAACTTGATCTGATACCAGATGAACTGGTTCTGAGTATTTGCGGCCTGGGGGAAACATTCGTCGGCCGCGTGGTTTGGCGTGATGCTGGAATGGCCGGTATTCAGTTCATTTCCAGCCCAACCAAATAATCTTTATAAATTCAAATACATTCCTGTCGCATACACACCGCGTTGTGTCAGTCTTGACAAACCGGCCACCCCATGCGCTTTTCGCGCGCGGTCTGTTTATCGCCTTTTCAAGCAGTTTCTGGTGAAGCAGTTCCGGCGCACAAATCAGCCGTGGATCAACACAAACGGGACGGGTTATGCACGCATACCGGACACATAGCTGTGGTGAGTTGAATAAAGAAGATGTGGGCAGCGAAGTTCGTCTGTCCGGCTGGGTTCACAGAGTGCGAGATCACGGTGGTCTGCTGTTTATCGATCTGCGCGACCATTACGGCATTACCCAATGCGTGATCGAGCCGGAGAACGCGCATTTCCCCACTGCTGAAATGGCCCGCTCCGAATGGGTTATCCGTGTTGATGGCAAAGTCGACGCGCGCTCCAGCGATACAATCAATAAAAACATGCCAACTGGTGAAGTTGAGATCCGGATTTCATCACTTGACGTGCTTTCCCCGGCCGCGGAGCTGCCCTTGCCGGTCTTCGGCGAGCCCGATTACCCTGAAGATATTCGCCTGACCTACCGGTTTCTGGACCTGCGGCGTGAAACCATCCACGGCAATATTATCAAGCGCGCGGAAATTATCTCTTCAATCCGCAAGCGCATGACTGATGGCGGATTTTTTGAATTCCAGACCCCCATCCTGACCGCTTCCAGCCCCGAAGGCGCGCGTGATTTCCTTGTGCCCTCGCGCATGCATCCCGGCAAGTTCTATGCGTTGCCGCAGGCGCCTCAGCAATTCAAACAGCTTGTCATGGTCTCAGGCTTTGACCGCTATTTCCAGATCGCACCCTGTTTCCGTGATGAAGATGCGCGTGCCGACCGCTCTCCGGGCGAATTTTACCAGCTCGATATAGAAATGAGTTTCGTTGAGCAGGAGGATGTTTTCAACGCGGTGGAACCGGTGTTGCGCGGTCTGTTCGAGGAGTTCGGCGGCGGAAAGCCGGTCACGCAGAAATTCCCGCTGATTCCCTTTGGTGAGTCGATGCGTAAATACGGCACCGACAAACCTGATCTGCGCAACCCGATTGAAATGAGCGACGTGTCGGAATATTTCCGGGGCAGAGGGTTCAAGATTTTTGCCTCCATTCTGGACAAACACCAGGGCGGCAGGGCGTGGTTTGAAAATGCCGAAGTGTGGGCGATCCCGGCCAGGAGTGGCGGCTCGCGCGCATTCTGTGACCGGATGAATTCGTGGGCGCAGGGTGAAGGCCAGCCTGGTTTGGGCTACATCTTCTTCCGCGATGGCGAAGGGGCGGGTCCTATTGCCAAGAATCTCGGCCAGGACGTCACCGCGAAGATGCGCGACGAGTTGGGCCTGACTGATGGAGACGCCGTCTTCTTCGTTGCCGGCGTTCCGAAAGATTTTGCTGATTTCGCCGGCCGCGCACGCACTAAAGCGGGTGAAGATCTCGAACTGCTGGACAAGGATCAGTTTTCGTTTTGCTGGATTGTCGATTTTCCCATGTTCGAGTGGGATGAAGAGAACAAGAAAGTCGAATTTTCCCATAACCCGTTTTCAATGCCGCAGGGGGGTCTTGAAGCGTTGGAAACGCAAAACCCGCTGGAAATCCTCGCCTGGCAATATGACATTGTCTGTAATGGCGTTGAGCTGTCCTCGGGCGCCATCCGGAATCATTTACCGGAGATCATGGTCAAGGCATTCGAGATTGCCGGGTACGACAAAAGCATTCTGGAAGACAAATTCGGCGGCATGATGCGGGCGCTGCAATATGGTGCTCCGCCTCATGGCGGCATCGCGCCGGGTATCGACCGTATTGTCATGCTGCTGTGCGGGACAGAAAACATCCGCGAGGTCACTATGTTCCCCATGAACCAGCAGGCCGAAGACCTCCTCATGGGCGCTCCAGGCGACGTCTCGGCGGAGCAATTGCGCGATCTGCATATCCGGTTGAATTTACCGAAGACTTGATACGTTAAGCCATGGATTCACGCTTACGAATTCCCTAAGCTCTGATTCATTGTGTTTGCAGCGTACTCAAGAGGGGGGCAATTCACATGCAGAGCCAATATGTCTGACCTTTCAGACGAACTGAAGACCGGCGCACTCATATATCATTCCCACCCCAAGCCGGGAAAATTGGAGATCAGGGCCACCAAGCCGCTGGTAAACCAGCGCGATCTGGCTCTGGCCTATTCTCCCGGGGTTGCCGCCGCTTGTGACGCCATCGCCGAAGACCCTGAGCAAGCTGCAATCCTTACCATACGCAGCAATCTGGTTGCCGTTATCACCAATGGCACGGCGGTTCTGGGGCTGGGCGCCATTGGTCCGCTGGCCTCAAAGCCCGTGATGGAAGGCAAGGCGGTTCTGTTCAAGAAATTCGCCGGTATCGACGTCTTCGACATTGAGGTTGATGCCCTGGAGGCGGAACGCTTCTGTGATGTGGTGGCGGCTCTTGAGCCCACCTTTGGCGGGATCAATCTGGAAGATATCAAGGCGCCGGAATGTTTTGAGATTGAAGCTGAATTGCGGAAACGGATGAAAATCCCCGTCTTTCACGATGACCAGCACGGAACGGCGATCATCGTCTGCGCCGCCGTGCGCAACGGGCTGAAGCTGGCCAAAAAACCGTTGAATAAGGCCAAGATCGTAACATCAGGGGCGGGGGCTGCCGCACTTGCCTGTCTCAATCTGCTGGTAGCGCTTGGCGTACGCCGCGAAAATATCTGGGTCACCGACATTGATGGCGTCGCCTATAAGGGCCGCAAGGAGAGCATGGATGAATGGAAATCAAAATTCGCCCAGGACACCGATAAGCGCACGCTGGCCGAGGTAATCAAGGGCGCGGATGTGTTCCTCGGGCTATCTGCCGGAGGCGTGCTCAAGCCCGAAATGGTCAAGAGCATGGTCAAGAAGCCGCTCATTCTGGCGCTGGCAAATCCAAATCCGGAAATCGACCCCGAGGTGGCGCGCAAAGCTGCGCCTCACGCAATGATCTGTACGGGCCGCTCCGATTATCCTAATCAGGTCAATAACGTATTGTGTTTTCCTTACATTTTTCGCGGAGCCCTCGATGTTGGCGCCACGGCCATAAATGATGAGATGAAAATGGCCGCCGTAGAGGCAATAGCGGCGCTCACTCATGAGGCGACCTCTGAGGTGGCGGCCAAGGCCTATGAGGGCGCTCTCCACACTTTTGGCCCGGACTATCTGATCCCCTCACCATTCGATCCGCGTCTGATTTTACGGATCGCTCCCGCGGTTGCGCGCGCCGCCATGGACACGGGCGTTGCCGCACGCCCCATTGAGGATTTTGACGCCTATGAAGAGCAACTGACGCGGTTTGTCTTCCGATCCGGCACGATCATGAAACCGGTGTTCGAAGCCGCGAAATCCGAACCAAAACGTGTCATCTACGCGGAAGGTGAGGATGAGCGCGTCCTGCGCGCCGCCCAGGTTTCGCTTGAAGATGGGATCGCCATTCCGATCCTTATCGGGCGCCCTGAAGTCATCGCTTCACGTATCAAGCGTTACGGCTTGAACATCTCAGCGGGTAAGGATTTTGACATCATCAACCCTGCGAGCGACCCCCGCTACAAGGAGTTTGTACAAACCTATTACGATTTGACCTGCCGAAAAGGGACAACTCCCGACAGCGCTGAAACCATGGTGCGCACGCGTTCCACGGTCATTGCGGCTTTATCGGTGCTTTTCGGTGAAGCCGACGCATTGATTTGCGGTCTTCACGGGAGTTTTTCGCGTCATCTCAAACATATCGACGAAGTGATAGGGATGGCGCCGGGGGTGCGGGATTTCTCCACGCTCAGCCTCGTCATCCTGTCGCAGGGCGCTTATTTTCTCGCCGACACCTATATTTCCATCGAGCCCAACGCGGAAGAGATTGCGGAAATGACGCTGCTGACAGCCGATCAGGTGAAGCGGTTCGGGATTACGCCAAAGGTCGCGCTTCTGTCACACTCAAACTTCGGCTCTTCGAACAGTGCCAGTGCGTGCAAGATGCGTGATGCGCTTCGAATTATCAGGGACTTGGATCCTGAACTGGAGGTCGAAGGCGAAATGCACGGCGATGCGGCTCTGGACGAAAATTATCGAAAACGCCTGTTCCCCAACTCTGAACTGACAGGGGAAGCCAATGTTCTGATTATGCCGGATCTGGATTCAGCGAACATCTCATATCAGCTGATCAAGGGCTTGTCGGGTGGGCTTCCTATTGGTCCGATACTGCTGGGTACCGACAAGCCGGCGCATATTCTAACCCCATCGGTTACCGCTCGAGGAGTCGTCAATATGACGGCCCTGGCGGTGGTGGATGCACAGCAGAAGAGCCGGTAGGCGTTTAGCAGATAAGTGGATTTTCTCGAATACATCATCAAAACCGCTTGGGAAGTCGGTGCAAAATCGCTATTCCCTTCGGCATGATGTGATGCGGACGTGGTGGAACTGGTAGACACACGGGACTTAAAATCCCGAGGGAGTAACCTCCCGTGCGGGTTCGAGTCCCGCCGTCCGCACCAGTATCGGCTCTGGTGACGCCAGAGATTGGATCTGCGCCTGGACCTGCGCTTGGATCTGCGCTCTCGTTCCCCCATACATTTTCCTTGCAGACATATGATCTCATAAAGGTCAAAATGGTTCTGGAATAATGGGACACTTTATTCTGACAGTAAGTTAAGCCGGGCAAGCACAGTGAAGATCTTTAAATTAATGGCGGTGGCGGCGGGCAGTGTGCTCGCATTGGCCCTGACCGGCTGTGGCGGCGGCGGCAGAAGCGGGCTGTCTGGGGGCATTGCGAATGATCCCGCGGCGCCGGTACAGATCGGACGAACTGGAGGAGCGCAAACAACGGCGCGAACCTCAGTTCTAGGACAGCTCGATGAAGCCCTCATGCACAAAGCAATTGAAAATTATCGCCTCTCCAAAAAGCGCGCCAAAGACGCTTACCGTTTCGCTGGAGCAGATCTGAATGGTGACGGCAAATATGAAGCAATTGTCCTGTTCCAAGGTAAGGACTGGTGCACGAAAACGGGATGCTCAATGGTGATATTCCAGAATTTTAAGTATGGTTTTCGTCCCATATCGCGGACTGTTAGGGTCAAAACGCCGGTTGAGATCACTGATAGCGTGACGAATACCTACCGTGATATTCTTGTCCAGACCGGAGGGGGGCCGGCGCCTAAGCGCCGCGTCCGGCTGCAATTCAGTGGTTCAGATTATTCTCGTAACGCCATGCTTCAGCCTGAAGTTCCGTTGGGAACTGCCGAGCGTACGGAAATAGCGATTGAGGAAACTCAAACGCAAGCGTCCAGCACAGTACGCCGCTAATCATTTCCCGTTCTCAACGCGATATTGGTAGAGCCAGTCCAGCCTCTGCAAAAGTGAATTGGGTGATTGCCGGCGCAGAACAAAATTGCGCGCCAGCCGCATGACCCCGCCCATATGATAGATATTGCCCATTTTGCGCGACTCATAGCTGGTACGGGACGTGCGCCCGATGCGCGTCTTCTCAAAATCGCGAAAGGCGCGCCACGGATCCCCATCATGCGCAGTTAGAATTTTCACCAGTACAGCGGCATCTTCGATTGCAAGTCCTCCTCCTTGAGCCAGGAAGGGCAATACCGGATGAGCCGCGTCCCCGATCATCGTTACCGATCCTTGCGTCCATGCGCGCAATGGAGGCTGGAAAAAGAGCGACCATTTACGCCATTTTGAGCCGCTTGTTACAATGTTCTCAAGGCGGGCATTCCATTGCTCAAAATGGGGCAGAAGCTCTTGTGGATCAGCTTCCTGGTTCCAGCCCTGCGATCTGCCGCCCCATCGCTCATCGATGACGGCGACAACGTTGATTTTTTTCCCCCCGCAAACAGGATAATGCACCAGATGTGCACTTTGGGAGAGCCAGAGCCCTGTCCATGGAACATGATTGAGTTCAGGCAACCTTTCCGGATCGATCAGGGTGCGCCACGCCGTTTTTCCGGTAAATTCAAGTTTTGCCCCTGCATCTATCTGGGGGCGCAGCATCGACCACAGCCCATCAGCCACGATTAATCCCCGCCCGTGAAACTCGCCCCTTGATGTCGTGAGGGTGATGTCATCGGGAAACTGCTGATAGGTCAGCACCTCGCAATCCTTGGTGATCTCGATGCTGGAGTGATCGCGTGCGCACTCCACCAGGGCGTTATGAAGATCGCTCCGGTGGACCAGCAAAAATGGCGCGCCATATCGCTGTTGTGCGGTTTCTCCGAATGGTACGGTTGCCAGGATTTCACCCGTAATACCATCGCCGATGGTCACGCCTTCACAGATAACGGATCTGGGCAGGAGCCGCTCCAGCACGCCCCATTCGTCAAGTATCCTTGTCGCATTAGGCCCAAGCTGAATGCCGGCGCCATCTGTGGAATGCGCCTTGGAGCGCTCCAGAATCTTTGCAGGGATGTCTTTGCGGGCGAGGGCTATTGCTGCGGACAATCCGCCAATACCGGCGCCGGCAATGAGAATAGGATTGGCGGAATGGGTATTGGCCATCAGGCCGGATCAGGCCACCGCGCTGGCGAGGCAGCCCGGCGGCTCCGTCTCTTGCGCCGACAGCTTTTCGTCGCGTACATAGAGCGTTGAGCAGTAGGGGCAGATGATTTTCGAATCACGGCCCATGTCGAGAAAAATATGTGGATGATCATGCGGCGGGCTGGCGCCCATGCACTGGAATACGCTGACGCCGATACGGATGCTGGGCGCCCCGGAATCATTGCAAAAGTGAGGAGTTGTGTGGGTGGCCATGGAAAATTTTTCGAATCTTTTATCTCATCAAAGCGCGCGCAAGCATACTGATTGCACCATTTAAAAGATAGAGGTAAGCCGTTATGAGGCAACATGAAGGATGGCGAATTTTATGAATTCATTTAAGTCAGATGGCGTGGAGATCGCCTACAGTGATGAAGGAGAGGGCGAGCCCATCCTTCTGATTCACGGGTTTGCATCCAACATCCAGACCAACTGGGTCGATACCGGCTGGATCAGGACTTTGAGAGCGGCCGGACGGCGGGTCATCGCAATAGATAATCGCGGCCATGGCGCAAGCCAGAAATTCTACGATCCTGAATATTACGCCTCGCCATTAATGGCCGGCGATGCCGGACGGTTACTGGATCATCTTGAAATCGGAAGCGCCGATGTCATGGGGTATTCAATGGGTGCGCGGATTACAGCCTTTTTGACAATGCAGCGTCCTGAAAAAGTACGCAGTGCTATTCTTGCGGGCCTGGGCGTCAATATGGTGCGGGGTTTGGGTGGCGCGGGACCAATCGCATCAGCCCTGGAAGCGCCAAGCATCGAA
>CAYOEI010000333.1:0-3403 GCA_964402825.1 uncultured Hyphomicrobiaceae bacterium | reverse complement strand
GGCGAAATAGGCGTCAGCTTCCGCGTCGCCGACCTGCTCTATAAGTCCGCGCAATCGAATCTGCCGGCGCAAACTCTTCCAATGAAAACACAGCGCTGCCTTCGGGCACGCCTCCAGCTCCTGCCCCTTAGCGCTCTCCAGATTAGTGTAAAAAATGAATTTGCCATCCTCCACGCCTTTCAGGAGCACCATGCGTACATTCGGCAGGCCCGAAGCATCCACTGTGCCAAGAGTCATGGCATTCGGGTCGTTAGGTTCATGCGCCTCGGCATCAGCCATCCAGGCAGCAAACAGGGCCAGCGGATCATCGGCGTCACCAAAATCCTTGGCCTGTGTCGCTGTGTAAAATTCTGTATCGGTTTTGTCAGTCATGAAACTCTACAATCGCACAAATTGAATGCCCAAACCCGGTTCGGGACAGACGTTTACGTTTTGCTCACCCTGATACCGTAAGAATAAGTTGTTTGATAGTGCTCGCTCACTATCACCAACTGTAAGTGTGTAGAACGGGGACGATTTGTGATGCGTACGTTCCTCCGCCCCAGGGCCAAGCCTCTGGGCACGGTGATATTTGCCGCAATTACTCTGCTTTTGTGGAGCCAGGTTGCGCATGCCGAACCAGGCATGCGCTCCACTTCCCATGCCAGCTCACCCGGCATTTCAGGTGTCAGCACATCTGAAATGCCGCCAGTCCCACACCGAAAACCCCTGCTCAGACTGGCGGAGTTACGTTCCAGACTGGATGAAAAGGATCACATTGTGGCAATGCGCGCGCTCCATTTGGCCCTCACCCAGGTCGAAGATGGCGGAACTTTCATGTGGCAAAAAAGGAGCCGGTCCCTGAAAGGCATGATTAAACCCAGCAAGGCCTTTCGCAATGCCGACGGACGCGTTTGCCGCCATGTCATTTACGCTCTGTCGCTCGGGCGCTACCTGAAACAGATAGAAGGCATAGCCTGCCGGCAGAATGACGGCAGCTGGCAACTCTGACGGCTGGAATTGGACCAGATATCAAGCTCAGACCCTTGATTCCCTGGAAACAAAACGACACAAAACGTGTAGGCGCGAGCGGATAAGCACACCCAATCATTCTAGACCCACTTACGCATTTATGTACGATGCGATCCAGAATAGCTGGGTCTCCGGGGCGTTTCATGAGTGAAAACGGAAAATTGATGGCCGGGAAGCGCGGGCTCGTTTTAGGCGTCGCTAATAACCGGTCTATTGCATGGGGCATTTGCAAGGCGTGCCATGCACAGGGTGCTGAGATGGCCCTCACCTATCAAGGTGATGCATTGAAGAAGCGCGTCGTACCACTGGCTGAGTCTATTGGCTCGACGCTTATCCTCCCTTGCGATGTCACCGACACAGCCAGTCTGGATGCCGTGTTTGATGAAATCAAAAAGGCATGGGGCGAGTTGGATTTCGTCGTGCACGCCATCGCCTTCTCCGACAAGGATGAACTTGACGGGCGTTATGTCGATACGACAGAAGATAATTTCGAGAAGACACTTTCGATATCCTGCTACTCGTTTACCGCCATCGCCCAGCGCGCGGAAAAGCTGATGAGCGAAGGCGGCTCGATGTTGACGCTCACCTATTATGGCGCGGAAAAAGTCATGCCTCATTACAACGTAATGGGCGTGGCCAAGGCGGCGCTGGAAGCAAGTGTGCGCTATCTGGCCGCTGATCTTGGCAGAAACGGCATTCGGGTGAACGCCATATCGGCTGGCCCGATCAAGACGCTCGCGGCGTCGGGCATTTCAGACTTCCGCTACATCCTGAAATGGAATGAATATAACTCCCCGCTCCGGCGCACGGTCTCAACCGACGATGTTGGCGGCGCCGCCATGTATCTGCTGTCGGATCTCTCGAGCGGTGTAACCGGTGAAGTGCATCATGTTGATGCGGGTTATCATGTGGTTGGCATGAAAAACGAAGATGCTCCCGATATCTCGGTCGTTTAATCCATGCTTCGATCCGACGTCTCACTCTATTTCATTCGTCATGGCCAGACTGACTGGAACGCCGAACGCAGGTATCAGGGGCAACGTGACATCTCCCTCAACGACACCGGCCGGGGGCAGGCCGCGCGCAACGGACGCAAACTCGGCGAGATCATTGAGCAGCTCGACCTCTATGAGTTTGTCTCCAGTCCTTTACTGAGGACCCGCCAGACCATGGAAATCGTACGCCAGGAATTGGGCCTGGCAGCGCAAGAGTATCGCGCTGACCCAATACTCAAGGAAATCGACTATGGCTCCTGGGAAGGCTTCACCTTGGAAGAGCTGAGCGAAAAGACACCGGAAGATCTTGAAGCACGGTCCGCAGATAAATGGGGGTCGAATGTGTATGAAGGTGAAAGCTATGCAATGCTTTCAGACCGGACACTCGAATGGCTCCGATCGGTCAACCGCGATTCTGTCATCGTCTCGCACGGCGCGTTCAGCCGCTGCGTACGTGGTCATATTCTCGGCCTTGAGCAAGACGAAATAATTGATCTGGATGTTCCCCAGGATAGTTTTTTCTCGATCCGGCAAGGACAGATAGATTGGTATTAGGGGCCGGACTCGTTTTGAGATAAACATACCTCGATGTCACACAACTCGTTCGGCCATCTGTTCAGAATGACCACCTGGGGCGAAAGCCACGGGGATGCAATCGGCTGCGTGGTTGACGGCTGCCCGCCGGGCATTGAGATCACCGAAGCAGAGATACAGACGTTTCTCGACAAGCGCCGTCCCGGACAATCGCGCTACACCACCCAGCGCCGGGAACCCGATGCAGTGAAAATCCTCTCTGGTGTGTTCGAGGACGAAAAATCCGGTAAGCAGGTCACCACCGGCGCGCCCATTTCACTTGTGATCGAGAATGTGGATCAGCGCTCAAAAGACTATTCAGAAATCAAGGATACCTTCCGCCCCGGTCACGCGGATTTCACCTATATGCAAAAATATGGCATCCGGGATTATCGCGGCGGCGGGCGCTCATCGGCGCGTGAAACCGCCATGCGCGTCGCGGCTGGGGCCATTGCGCGAAAAGTGGTGCCGGGGCTGAATGTGCGCGGTGCACTGGTTCAGATGGGGTCTCATACAATCAACCGTGATAACTGGGATTGGGATCAAGTGGACGAGAACCCGTTCTTTTCACCCGACCATGAGAGCGTTCAGGGCTGGGCGTCTTATCTCGATGATATCCGCAAGTCGGGTTCTTCCTGCGGTGCGATCATAGAAGTGGTTGCGACTGGCGTACCGGCCGGTCTTGGCGCGCCTATCTATGGCAAGCTCGACCAGGACATCGCATCAGGACTTATGAGTATCAATGCGGTTAAGGGTGTTGAAATCGGCGCTGGAATGGGAGCTGCGGCCCTCACGGGCGAAGAAAACGCCGATGAAATCCGTAT
>CAYOEI010000332.1:0-3777 GCA_964402825.1 uncultured Hyphomicrobiaceae bacterium | reverse complement strand
TGGGAGGGGCATTTCAAATCCTTCCCATTTGCCAGAGGAGAGATCAGACATGATTGAGCTGTCATCGGACAGGAAGCCGATACATTTTTTATCGCGAAGAGCCTGCTTGCCTTCGGCTGCTCCTCCAAAGGCGATAATTTTGGCTCCATATGCTGATTGGGCTTTTTTATTATAAAATGCACCTTGCTTGCCGCATACGGGCTTGCCGCGAAGGTCTTCCCATTTCTTAAGGCCAAGTGCTTTTGGGGCCATGACATTGGTGCCCGAGGTATAGTAGTTGGGCAAAGTGGAACCTGAAACTTTCCGCCGATCGGCGGTATCAGACATAGTTGCCAGGATCAGATCGATCTTTCCTGTTTCAAGGAACGGGATTCGGTTGGCTCCCTTGGTTGCCACGAGCTCAAGCTTGACCCCGAGTGCGTCGGCAACATCCTGTGCCATGTCGGCTTCCATACCGATAATTTTGCCACTGGTATCAAGAAATCCCCATGGTTTGTAGTCAGCCTTAGACCCGATAACGATTTTGCCGTTGGAGATGATTTTATTCCAGGTCGTATTTTTGCATGTCGCTGCACTTGTCGTCACAGTTGTGCTGCCCAACATCAGCAGCGCGGCCAGACCGGTTAAAACAGTTGTTGTCTTTTTCATTGCATTTTTCCTCCCTACTAAAATTCGGGGCGCAATTCAGCCCCAACACAAGTTTTCGAACGTCCAGGTAAACTTGAATGCGTTCCGGGTGTTCATGACGGCCCGGCTTCAGTTCTGCCAATACTCCCCAAATTCTCCACTGGCGGCTTCAACAGAGCGAATGCGCTTGGTCAATTGATCACCTCCGCGCCGCACGATCATGCCCATCAAGCCCTCAATGAGCACCAGGGCGGCCACATGCGAAGGGAAGAATAGCGGGCTGTTGGTCTCGACCATGAAGCAATGATTGGCGATACCGGCTAACGGTGAAGTGAACCCGTCAGTGACCGCGATCACATCGGCGCCCGCATCGCGGGAGAGCTGGGCGGCCTTGATACAGAGGTTCGAGTAGGGATTCAGCGATACAACAAAGACTGCGTCACCTGCACCTAGTCGCACAATCTCGTGAGACCACCATGCACCGTCCAAACCAGCTACGCTCCAATCGTCGAATGCTATTTGCGCCATGCGTGCAAAATAATTGACCATAGCAAGTGTGCTCGGACCGCCCACGAGTACGACACGCCTGGCTCTGACAATCATGTCGGCCGCATCGCGTAATTTTTCTAGATCGACGGTTTCAATCAATTTCTGAATATTGGTGACAGCTGACTTCGCTTGCGAGATTACGATGCCGGAATCCCCAGATGGGCTGATGTCCGTATCGAACTGCTGCAACAACTCTGCCTTGTCCGCGAACCCGCGGTTGCGCCGTTCCCGCTTCAACTCATCGCGGCAGGTTTCGCGCAATTCTTCATAGTTTTTGAAATCAAGCGCGCGAGCAAGCCGTGACAGAGTCGGCGGGTTGAGGTCCGCGGACCTGGCAACCTGGCGAAGCGATCTCGTTGCGATCTCGCCGGGATGTGACGCCACGAATTCAGCAGCACTGCGCAGTTTGGGGCTGAGCGTGCCCACGCGAGACATGATCTGGTCACGTATCGAAGCTGTTGTTTCCATGGAATTCGTCCTTGCGCAGATGGACATCTAATCCAATATGGATACATATGTATCAAAATAAGCTAAAATGAAACATATGTGTCATATAAAATCAAGCACCGAGATTTAGGTGTGTGCGTAAGGTGTGTGCGTAAGGTGTTTGCAAAGTGGCGGGACGGGTTCTGAATGGCTAACGATTTTGCCGGGACTCTACCTCCATTTTTTGAACAAGGGGGCAGGGCCGTCAACCGGGAGAGCTATCAATGAAGCAGGAGTCGAAGACAACAGATATAGAGAAGGGCTCACTCGACCCCACTGACTGGGTCGAGTTCAGAAAACTCTCGCACAGCATGCTGGATGCGGCCCTTGACCACATTCAAGGAGTAAGCGACAGGCCGGTCTGGACGCCTATGCCCAACGAGGTGAAACGCGCGCTTGCCGAGCCTCCACCGATGGAGCCACAAGGCACGGAAAAAGTTTGCGAGGATATGATTAAACTGGTGCTTCCTTACGCTACAGGGAACACTCATCCGCGATTTTTTGGCTGGGTTCATGGCGCAGGCACGCCCGGTGCGATCATCGCCGAGACAGTTGCTGCGGCAATGAATTCGAATCTTGGCGGACGTGACCACGGCGCCATCTATGTCGAGCGGCAAGTGGTTGACTGGTGCCGCAAATTATTCGGTTTTCCTGAAACAGCAAGCGGGTTGGTAGTCAGCGGCACGTCCATAGCGACGATGATCGCCTTGACTACGGCGCGGTATCACAAGGTCGACTACGACGTACGCCGCCGTGGTGTTCAACCCAGCGAGGGCAAGCTTGTCGGCTATGCCTCATCAGAGGCGCATAGCTGCATGGCGCGGACTTTCGATCTTATGGGCCTGGGCATGGATGCCTTGCGGTCGGTTCCTGTGGACGACGCATATCGTATGGACATCGATGCATTACGAGAGGCCATTGCCGACGATATTGCCGTGGGCAAAACGCCATTTTGCGTCATGGGTTCCGCCGCAACAGTCAATACCGGCTCTATTGATGATCTTGCGGCTATTGCTGAGGTTTGTCAGGAACATGAGTTATGGTTCCACGTTGATGGCGCGTTCGGCGCGATACCCGCATTAAGCGATGCGCTGCGACCCCGTCTCAAAGGAATTGAGTTGGCAGACTCGATCGCCTTTGATTTTCACAAATGGATGCACGTTCAATATGACGCCGGTTTCGTGCTGATACGCCGGGAAGATTTGCACCGCGAGGCCTTCACCTTACGCCGGGAGTATCTGACTGCCGCGCCGCGTGGGCTGGCAGCGGGAAACCCGTGGTTCTGTGAATACGGACCCGAGTTATCCCGGGGTTTTCGGGCTCTGAAAATTTGGTTCGCTCTGAAGGAACACGGTATCAAGAACATCGCCAGAAAAGTTGAGGACAATTGCAGGCAAGCTGCATATCTCGCAGAGTTGGTTGAGGCCAGCTCGGACCTTGAGCTATCCGCTCCAGTTGCTCTGAATATCGTCTGTTTCCGTTACACGTCGCCATCCAAAACAACCAATGAGTTGAACAATATCAATGCAGAGATCGTGATGGACTTGCAGGAAAACGGAATCGCCGCTCCCTCGACGACAAAGCTTGGCGACATTCTAGCGATACGTGTGAACATCACAAATCATCGGACCAGGACGTCCGATCTTGATATCCTGATCAACGCTATTGTCGAGGCCGGACAATCAAGGATGACAACTACCATCTGATAAGAACCGGACAGAGTGCAGGAAACGCCCGATTGATCGTGCAGCTCAAGGTTATTTTTTGATGAAGTGGGTGATTCCGCTGCCAATATCTCAATGTGGAACATTGCTGTGATAAGGCAGGAACTGCGAGTGACCGCTAATGGCACTAAACGGACATTCTCCCCCATGCGGTTTGATGTCTGCTTTCGGCGGCAAAGCTGCCATCCAGGGCCGTTTGCAGCCTGATGACTGCTGTTAGGGGTAAAGCGGACAGAAATTAGCCACCGTATTTTCGGCTGCTTTTGACCCAAAGCAGACATTTGTACCGGTTGGGATGAAGGAGTCGTAAGCCTGAGCCTGATGAACCATAGCCAGCGTTACCATACCTCGCGCCTACGGACCTTCGGAAGAGGCTACCAAGGTCCTGAGA
>CAYOEI010000331.1:0-3486 GCA_964402825.1 uncultured Hyphomicrobiaceae bacterium | reverse complement strand
TTGCGTCGGGCTGGTCACCTGCGAGCGCCCCGCATTGGTGGCAGAACTTGGCGTCCGGATGCAGGGCTGTTTGACATGATGGACATTTCAATCCACTTGACGAATGTTCTGCTTTCGACATTCGGATATCTATCTCTGCGGGGTTGTGATCAGTCGCTTGCAACTTGGGCAGACCAATGAAAGTAACTCATAGGGCACAACGATTGGTCAAGATTGTGTTTGCTCTAGCGGCAGCCTCAGCACAAGCGTCAGAGATCGTCTGTTTAGCTTTTGCTCTCGGGCCACTGATGTCCGCTTTGGGTCAAAAGCAGACATTGTTCATTGCTATCCCGATGTCCGCTTTACCCCCAATAGCGGACATTCTCTGGACCCAATATATTGATGTGAAGAAACGAAGCGATGAGCCACACCGATAGATTGACCTGATATGGCCCGCAAGATCCCTATATGATCCCTATTTTTAAAACGCTAGGGATCACAGGCTTCCGAAGCCCTGTATTAATTAATCATAACAGTATGTTAGTGAATTAAAATATTTGGGGATGAGAGCCTACCCTCTTACGGGGGTAAAGCGGACATTCCGCTCCGTTTACTCTTGAGCCCGGTAACGCCTCCCAACTTGTAACCGAGTGGTAACCGAGGCCATTCCTGAGGCTCATTCACCTGTCACTGCAGCCCTGTCCTGCATATGCAAAACCCCACGAAATCCGCGATCTTCGGTCATTTTTGATTTAAGGAAAAATGGAGCGGGCGATGAGATTCGAACTCACGACTTCAACCTTGGCAAACGACAAATTGCCATGTTCGCCAATTCCACCGTGGTTGCCTCTAGTGAGCCAGAATCAGCCAAAGGACGGCGTCTCGCCGAACTCTCGGCCCACCGAAAATTTGAAATCCAACGAACTGCAGTTGACCCCCGTTCAATAGACTGAAATCTGGAAACTGTAACCGGCGGGTAACCGAGAGATAAATGTCCGCTTTACCTCCGAAAGCGGACATTAGAAAAGGTGAGACGTTGTGGAACTGAAAGAATTTTAGATTGCTCTGCGCTTGCGACTAAACACCACCTTTGTTTTCCACATTTTACGCGTAAATGAATGCGCTATGCGAACGTATCTTGTGACTAAACTCATCTGTTTGGCCACCTTCGTTGGGCTTACCTTTGTGTTTGACATCGCGAATGCAAACGAAGCCCCACCTTGGGAGGCATGGCAAGCACGCCTGCACCAGAACCATCCGTTGGTCGGTAAGATCTGGTCAAGACGTAAAGATGATTTTGTTACCGACGCTGAACTCGTGAGAGCAGCGCGCGAAGCACGTTTCCTGCTACTTGGTGAGATACACGATAATCCGGACGCTCACCGCCTTCAGGCTTGGATGATTAAGAAGGTAGCGGATGGGCGCAAGCCGGCGATCGTCCTTGAGATGGTGCCCCGCGACTATGCAAAAAGGCTTGAAAGCTACATTAAAAAGCCAAAGGCGGACCCCGCCGGTCTCGGTGCCGTGTTGGACTGGGAGAAGCGAGGGTGGCCTGACTGGAAATTTTACGAACCTATTGTTTCGACCGCCATGGCACATTCTCTGAGGCTCTACGCAGGTGACATTGAGAAGTCGATTTTGAAAAAGGTAGGTCAAAAGGGCTTAAGGACACTGGATGATGGAACACTCAATGACCTGCATTTGACAACGCCTCTTAGCAAAGCACTGGCGGACAGTCTGCTAGAAGAGCTTTATGAATCCCATTGCCAACTGATGTCTAAGACAGCATTGGGCAACCTGTCTGAGGTTCAACGTCTACGCGATGCTGTTCTCGCTGACAGTCTGCTCAAGGCGGCAGGAAATGGCAGCGCTATACTGATCGCCGGCAACGGCCATGTGCGAACGGATCGTGCTGTGCCCTGGTTTCTCGAACGCCGCAAAACGCAAGCTGTAATCCTCACTCTTATGCTGATTGAGGTTGAAGCAGAATCTGTCTTACCTGAAGATCTCGTACCTACGGCGCCAAATGGAAAGCCTGTTGCGGACTATGTTTGGTTTATCCCGCGTCAAGAGCGTGAAAATCCATGCTCCCGGTTACGAAAGTACTTTGGCAAGAGATAATACCCACTGCCCTTGGCCGAAAGCCTAAGCGAATACAGGTGAACAGTTGTGTCCGCTTTACCCCCAATAGCGGACATAAACCCACATAGGCTGGAATGTCTGCTTTGTGCCAGAAACTAACATCGAGATGGAATCAATGATTGGCTTGTAGGCTTTCGAAAACGGGGCCAAGCTCCGCACCCTCCCCCGGAACAGGGAGGGTGTGACACGACTCGCCCGATCTCGTGGTATCGTTCACGATAAGTGGGACTAGCGGATAGTAACTGTCCCGACCATGCCAGCTTCCTTGTGTCCCTCGATTTCACAGACCATCTCAAGGTTTTCGCCTGTTTGTACGGGCACGATGAACCAAGTGGCTTCCCTTTTCGGTCCGATCTCGATTTCACGTATGCTGCCCTTGATCTCTGCGATCAAGTTACCTGAGGGCTCGGAAATTTCAACCTTGCGGGTAAATACTTTCTCGATGAACTCGTGGCCCGCGAATTCGTGCTTCTCCTCGTCCACGTTCCGCAGAACGATTTTGTAAGCCTTTCCAGTTTCGAGATCGATATGCTTGGGCTTGAGGTACATGTTCTTACCCGAGGGCGTCCTGCCCATTTCGATAACGATTTCTGTCGGTTTCACACGGCTCAAATCACCCTTCGCATACACGGGCGCACTTAACAAAATTGCTGACAACGGCAATAGAAAGGCTAGCTGTCTCATTTCTTAGTCCTCCTAATTGACTCAAAACTCTCTGCGAGCTTGAATCTACCGATGAATTCTATCCATAGGTCACCAACGGTGGCCCGGGCACCACGTCCGGGTTTTTCTCCACGTCGAAAAGCTGGTCTATTCCGGCAAGCAGCTTGTCAACGATTTCAGCAATGGCCGGTTGTGTCTTGGCCGTTACGCGCTGTGCCTAGTCTTTTCTGATCCCCCTCGGCACCAGCTCCAGGGCAAACGAGAGGATGACTCTGAAGTGTTCTCGTGCACCTTGGTCCATGAGAACATTAGTGGAACATATGTAGAGACGGGTCAACCGGTGATGCCGCCTATATCGGCTCCGCCTTTACCGCCCAGCTTGACGCCTGCGAAGGCTCAATCTCTAAGCTTTCCTCACATAACGTGATTTGGTCGATTAGGCTACTAAAGGGCATTGTCAGACTAAAACGGCCCTGTGTCAGAAACCCTATAAGCTGGCGGTCTCAGGCCGCCAGCTGACGCCACTCGGCCAAGACGGCGGAACGGTTCTGCTTGAAGATGTCGCGGCGGTTGAGGTGGCGGTCGTGGTTGAAGTGGTTGTGGATCGAGGCATGGGCGGCGGCGAATTTCTGCAGGGTCTTTGCGTCCCTGAACCTCGCCATCGCATCCTCTCGTCGCCGGAACGGCTGGTGGGAATTCTCG
>CAYOEI010000330.1:0-4486 GCA_964402825.1 uncultured Hyphomicrobiaceae bacterium | reverse complement strand
TGAACAGCGGTCAATTAAGCCCCGGCTCCACTAAGGGAATTATTATCAACAACAAGTCCTAGACGATACCCGCATCTTGTCTTTTGCAAGCTGCGTCACAGACACAAGGAAAAGGGGGTCAGCATTGCGCTGGCCTCTTTTCTTGTTGGCTGGCGAAAAACGGATTGAAAACGGAAAAGTGTGATGTGCGTCACTTCGGATCAGAAAAAAGCATGTCCATTTTCAGGTTAACGCGCCAGGAGAATCGCGAACAGCCATAACGGACAACGTTTTAACCTAGAAGGAGAATTGAAATGACATACCACCGCTCAATGAAATCCGTTGCTGCAACTTTGTTACTTGCTGCACCGTTAACTTCAGCTGCATTCACGTCGACAGCTAATGCAACGGACAGCCTCAGGTTTTTGCAAGCGCAAGAGGCTTATGCCATCGCCTACTCCAACCGCGGGTTCGCCTACTACAACAAGGGCCAATATGACCGTGCCATTGCCAACTATGACAAGGCCATCAAGCTCGACCCGAAATTTGCAATCGCCTACAACAACCGCGGTATCGCTTACGGACAAAAAGGCGATGACGACCGTGCCTTTGCCGACTTTGACACGGCCATAAAACTCGACCCGAAATCAGCCGATACTTACTACAACCGCGGTATCGTTTACGGACAAAAAGGCGATTACGACCGCGCCATTGCCGACTTTGACACGGCCATCAAGCTCGACCCGAAAACGGAAGTTGTTTCAAACAAAACCGCTAGTAAGAAATCCGCTAAAAAAACCTATAATAGAGCGATAAAATTGCAAAGCGACTTAATGGATAAAGACCAAAAGACGAAAGACGCCATAGCTAGAAACATCAAAGGTTGAGACTGCTAACCGAGTTTAGTGCCCCAAGGTCGTCTGAGACCCAGGCGTGGGCAGGCTGTATATAAAATGCAAAAAATCTAGAGGAACCTGGATAAATGGTATCAATGGTTCGTACGGTTGCAAAGTAAATCGCGACGACGGCGGAACAACCACCGTCTTATGTGAAAAAAGCTCATGCGAAGGTGTTTCTTCAACACCAAAATGACCCACAACCACAGCCGTGGCTGTATGGCCAGTCAGACCAGTACATAGTTTCAGAGCGGTCCTTCGGGGCCGCTTTTGTTTTGGGCGAAGGGTCAGCATTGCGCTGGCCCCTTTCTGTTATGGTGCAAACATCGATGGGTTAGGGAGGGAGAAGGTATGAGCATCAAAAGCCTGCTGGCTACCCTTGTCGTGTCCCTCAGCCTTGCCGCTAATGGGATGGCTGGTCAACACGTGAGCGATGGGTCGTGGTCATCGTTCATGCGGCAGGTCTTAAAAGAAGCCGAGCAGGGCGATGCTAAGGCCCAGTACAGTATCGGTGCAAGTTACCAAAGGGGCTATGGTGGTGTGCCGAAAAACTTTGCGAAAGCCCTTGAGTGGTATCGAAAGGCGGCTGAAGGGGGCCATGCTGATGCCCAGTTACAACTTGGCTGGATGTACAGAGATGATGGCTATGGCGTGCCGAAAGACATTGTGAAAGCCATTGAGTGGTTTCGAAAGGCTGCTGAAGGGGGCAAATTATCTGCCACACTGAGTTTAGCCAACATATACGCAACTGACAAAGGTGCGCTGCACGATTATGCAAAAGCCATGATGTGGTACCGCAAGACAGTTGAACATCCCTCCGATACTCCTTTAGACAAAGACTACAAATTGTGGGCGCTTGCGTTACTTGCTTCTGGGTACTACTGGGGCAGAGGAGTGCCACCAAACTACGCGAAGGCTTTTTCCTTGTGCCGGAAGGCAGCTGAAGAGAGCGGGCGGTATTGCCTGTCGCTACTAGGTACTATTTACAGAGATGGCAAAGGTGTGCCGCAGGACTACGTGGAAGCACACAAGTGGCTTAACCTGGCTGCCGCTAAAGGTCGTAGTTCTTATTGGGCTGGAAAAGAACGGGATAAATTAGCCCTTAAAATGACCCCCAACCAGATAGCCGAGGCGCAGCGACTGGCACGGGAGTGGAAGCCGAAGAAATAGCTGAGACGAAATTGCACCGCATACAGGGGTCAGCATTGCGCTGGCTCTTTCTGTTATGGTGCAAACATCGATGGGTTAGGGGGGTTGGATCATCGGAAGGTGTTGGCTCTATTGGCCAACTTTTTAAAACAATCCAGCCGTCGGGCGCTTGCATTTCTTAAGGATAGCTTGTCCTTCCAAAGCTTCCATAATTCCCTTCAATTCCCCGATATTGGGTGCTCCTTTATTGCCCTCTGTGAAAAATAACAGAGGTAAAAAAAGTACAACGCCACCGGCAACCATCAACTTATCATCACTGGCCTTTGCGTTCTGAACACCTGAAGCACGTGCAAGTTTTGCGTCAGTGAACGCCATTGCCTGCATTATCTGTTCACAGTTCATGGTTGCGACCTTAGTTGCCTTATCTGCAGAAATCGGTGTGACTGCTATGCTCTCTGCTTTTTTGGCACACCCAACTACCAGAACAGAAGCAACCAGGATCAGTGATGCGAATTTCTGATGCATTTTCCCCCAACACAAAACTGCCTGAGGAATTGTGCATATTGGCAACTGATGTTCAACTAAAATTACCAATATGGTAATCTTAGGAACAACTCCTGTTCTTAGGTTATTGCCTTCGTTGTGTGACGCTCTGTGACATCAAGCAGACAAGGCGTCATCGCCTCCGCGGGACGCGATCCGGAATGGGGGCAGGACCATGAGACAGCTTCGGAAAAGACTGTTGCGTGCAGCGGCTGCGGTTGCTGGGCTGGGTTTTGCCGGGATGGTGACGGTGGCGCCAAGTGCTGCGGCACCGGTTACATATCAGTACACGGGAAATAACTATGACACTGTTTCAGGTGTCTATACCACGGCTATGAGCGTGTTCGGCTCGTTCACAGTGGGTGCACCGCTTGCCCCTAGCATGGGTTTTACAAGTATCACGGCTGACATTCTGGCCTTCAATTTCTTTGACGGCTTGCACACCATAACAGAAGCCACCACCACCAGTTTCGGGATAAATATCTCGACGGATGGCCTTGGCAATATAGACACGTGGCGTGTCGACCTGCAAAAGTTCAATAGAGATAACCCCTCCTTGATGTTCAATATTGGAATTGTTACGGCCAGCGGCAGCGAGGGCGACCTTGGCAACATCGGCTCGACCGGATCGAAGCCAGCTTAAACGATGACGACTGGGAAGCAGCGACGGACTGGCTGGACAACCTGACTGATGATGAAGTGGAAGCCGTTGTAGCAGCCCTATCTTAAACACGCTGGCAGCTCTCTGCGATGAAAACGACGCGGCCAGCAAGCGGGGGTGCAGCCCGCATGGAGGCGGGGGAGCGAGTCGCCCATTTCCCCTTCAAGCTCCGCCCGCGGGGTCAGCGCCGCGACACTGTCGAGAACCAGCACGTCGATGGCGCCGGAGCGCACCAGCGTGTCGGCGATTTCCAACGCCTGCTCGCCCGTGTCGGGCTGGGAAAACAGCAAATCTTCAACCTCGACGCCAAGTTTCTTGGCATAGACAGGACCGCTTTTGTTCTATTTTTGCAACCCCCTCTTAACAAACTGATAATGCGATGGATTTCAGTTTGTGTTCTATGGGCGTTCTTTGAGTTGAGGTGCGGAAGTGGCTTGAGGGAAAGTGCCCCAATTCAAATCCAGGAGAAGATTCGGTTTGCCGTTGCCTGTCGAGATTCCCCGGGTCCGGCTGCAAAGCTTGAGGTTGGAAGGCGCACGGCGCCATATCATCGTCTTCGAAAAAATCTTGGAACCGGCGTAGCCCACCACCTTGAGGGAGCTGCCCTGAGGCGTCACTTCGACGTTGTACTTGCGGCCGTTATCGGGGTTGTAGATCCAGCCGGTGTCGTAGCTGTTGCCGACGCGCTTGCCGCCGCCGATGATGCGAATGCCGCAGCCCTTGGCGTTGGCGTTATTCTTGACCCAGACGATCTTGCCGCATAGGCCGGAGCCGCAGGGGTTTACCTTGATCGCGCTGCGCCCGGAGTGGTCGTAATACACACCGCTGAAGGCTTCGGCCGGGGCCGGGGACATAAGCGCGACAAGTGCGGCGCAAGTGAGTGTCGCGAAGGTGGCGTTCTTGAGGCTGCGAAAGGCGGTCATTTTGGCGCTCCCATAATGCAGAAATACCGTTCCTCATCTCCCAATAAGATAGGACAGGCTGGCCCGAAGCTCAATGTCGCGCGGCACAGGATACACGATTTTTCCGAAGCTTGTGTTTCTTTCAGGTACGTTCCTAGCGTACCAAGCGCATCTGAATGATCCATTGCCGCGCGATAGAGGAAGTGAAAATTCATATCCAATTTGAACTCATGCTAGGTCCAAACGCAACGCATGTAGTGCCAGTCGCGCGCTGCTCAATGTACGGCGCTTCGCCCTGCCATTACCAGTTGGCGCCGCCTATTCCCCTCCCACCTCCACCAATCCCCCTCCCAGCC
>CAYOEI010000329.1:0-5325 GCA_964402825.1 uncultured Hyphomicrobiaceae bacterium | reverse complement strand
ACGCTCGGTGGTTCCATCGCCAACAATGACCCGGCGGCGGATTATCCAGCAGCCCTTACGGCGCTGGGGGCGACCATCCATACGACTGCGCGCGACATAGCGGCTGATGACTTCTTCACCGCCATGTTTGAAACGGCGCTGGAAGAAGGTGAGATGATCATCAAGGTAACCTTCCCGGCGCCCAAAAATGCAGCTTATGAGAAGTTCCCGAACCCCGCCTCGCGCTACGCAACCGTGGGCGTCTTTGTTGCACGCAACGCAGATGGGGCGCGGGTCGCGGTAACTGGTGCGGGCCCTTGTGTCTACCGGATAAAGGAATACGAGGCAGCGCTGGATAAGGATTTTTCCGCCTCAGCACTGGACGCGATAACCATTTCAGCTGAAGGGCTGAACTCCGATTTACATGCATCGGCGCAATATCGGGCCAATTTGATTGGCGTGATGGCCGCACGCGCCGTGACGCAAGCCGGTTAACGGGAGGGACATATGGAAAAATATGGAATAGGACAACCCGTACGGCGCAAGGAAGACGTACGTTTTCTCACCGGCACTGGCACCTATATCGACGATATAACGAGCGAAAATCTCTGTCATGCGATCGTCCTGCGATCCCCCCATGCGCATGCAAAAATAATTGGGATCGATACCAGCGAAGCTGAAAGCATGCCCGGCGTACTGGCGATCATCACGTCCGGGGAGTGGATGGAGCAGGGCTTTCAGCCAATTCCCTCAAAATCCGCTGTGAATAAAAAAATTGACGGCTCGCCCATGAACCAGCCCGCGCGCCATTGCCTTGCAATCGAGCGGGTACGCTATGTTGGCGAGCCGGTTGCTCTCATCGTTGCCGAGAGCGTGGAGCAGGCCCGCGACGCGGCCGAAATAGTTGAGGTGGATTATGAAGAACTCGATGCCGTTACCGATCAGGTAAAAGCGCTGGAGCCCGATGCCCCGCTTGTATGGGACGACATTGAGCGTAATTTCTGTCTCGACTTTGAACTTGGCGACAAAGAAGGCACGAAAAAAGCTTTTGAGGCGGCTGAACATATTATTACTCTGGAGTTACGCAATCAGCGCGTCACGGCGACGCCAATCGAGCCGCGCGGCGCTATCGCCAGCTTTGACTCAAAAACCGGCACATACTTCCTGCAAAATGCCACTCAGAATGTTCACGCCAATCGCGCCGCATTTGCGGATGTCCTGAAAATTCATCATGATGAATTGCGCCATGTCGCGCCTGATGTGGGTGGCGGGTTCGGGGCCAAGAACTCCGGCTATCCCGAACCCCCGCTGCTGCTCTATGCGGCGAAGAAACTCGACCGCCCGGTCAAGTGGCTCAATGACCGAAATGAGAGTTTTCTCTCTGACACCCATGGCCGCGATCAGGCAACAAAGGTAGAACTTGCGCTCGACAAGGACGGAAAGTTTCTCGGGCTTTTCACAAAAACCATCGGCAATATCGGCGCGTATTGCTGGACCATCGGTCCCTTCACGCCAACAGGCGGGTCCGCACGCACGCAAGGGGGAGCCTATTATTTCCCGGCCATGTACTACACCGCCATCGCCGCCTTTACGAACACCATGCCTCTTGATCCGTATCGCGGGGCGGGACGGCCAGAGGGCTCATTCCAGATCGAACGGATTGTCGAGCTTGCCGCGCGCAAACTCGGGATGGACCCGATTGAGCTGAGGCGCAAAAACCTGATGGCGGCGGACACTCTACCGCGCAAAACTCCGATGGGTCTTGATGTGGATTCTGGCAACTTCCCTGAAGTGTTTGAGCGTACGTTAGCCATGAGCGACCGGGAAGGCTTTGCGAAACGTGTTGAGGAAAGCGAAAGCAAAGGCTTGAGGCGCGGCTTCGCCATTGCGCCCTATCTGGAATGCACAGGCGGCGCCCCGAAGGAATTTGCCGGCGTGAATTTCGCCGCCGATGGAACGCTCACCTTGAGGGTTGGTTCACAATCGACCGGCATGGGGCAGGAGACATCCATGCCGCAGATTCTCAGCGCCACGGTGGGCATCGATATCGAGAAAATCTCATATGTGCAGGCCGACACTGACGCCACGCCCTTCGGCGGCGGCCATGGCGGCTCGCGCAATATGGAAGTCGGCGGCAGCGCCGTGCTTCAGGCCGCCAATGAGGTGATCGTCAAGGCGAAGCAAATCGCGGCGCATCTGCTCAACTCCAATACTGACGACATGAGCTTTTCGGATGGTGTGTTCACGGATGTAAAAACCGACCAGAGCATCTCCATGGAGGACGTGATCGCGGCATCGCTCGAGCAGAGCCGCCTGCCCGATGGTATGAAAGCTGGCGCGCTCGATACCGATACAATCTACGAGCGCGAAATCATTTCCTGCCCCAATGGTTGCCACTCTGCCGAGGTCGAGGTCGATCCCGAAACCGGAGTGATAAATGTGGAGCGCATGTGGGTAACTGACGATTTCGGGACCATCATCAATCCCATGCTTGCTGACGGTCAGGTCATGGGCGGCATCGCGCAAGGGCTGGGGCAAGCGCTGATGGAAGAAATACTCTATGACGAAGACAGCGGCCAGCTCGTGACGGGATCGCTGATGGACTATGCGCTGCCGCGCGCTGATAACATGCCGAAGATGGAAATGGCGTTTTATGAGGACGCGCCAACCGCAAAGAATCCCCTGGGCGTCAAGGGCGCGGGGGAAGCCGGGTGCTGCGGCGCACCGCCAGCCATCGTCAATGCGGTTCTCGATGCGCTGAAAAATGATGGCGTCCGGCACATTGAGATGCCGCTGACATCACAGAAGGTCTGGCAGGCGATTGCGGAAGCTAAAGGCAAATAGACGCGCCGCTATCACGTCCTCCATGGAGATTACTCCGCCGCTTGCAGACCCGCTCCAAGCTGGCCTGACTGCTCGGCCAAAAAGCCGGAAACGGCCATCATCCCGGCACGATTCGTCCCGGCGATCCCGGCTGCGGCTTCCGCCTGTCCGTTATAATTGGTGTTGATGTTGATGTCGTAGGTCCACGCCTTTCCCTCTTCATCGAACAGGAATTCAACACCAGCGATCTCAATACCCTCACCGCGAAGCATCTTCTCAAATGCAGCAATGTCAGGATGCGTGAAATTGGTCAGCACCTCAAATTTGTTTGACGCATCACCTTCCTCACCCGCCGGGCATACGGCATCACCTATCTCGCAGACATCGGCCGGACACAGCTCGAAGCCGCCGGTGGTGTCCACCTTCACCGAGTAGAGATGTTTTCCGCCAACAAACTCATTGCGGATGATGAAGGGTTCGGCCGGCTTGATATAAGACTGCACCAGCATGGTCGCGCCCGGCGCGGCATCGAGTTTACCGCCTTCCACTTGCTTAGCGAGCGCGTCACCGCTCTCGAACAATTGCACCCCGGCGCCCTTGCCGCCGCAATCTGGTTTGAGAATTACCGGGCCTTCGAATGTGCGCGCCGCTTGCGCAATTTCGCTCGCGCCCGCCGTCAGGACAGAGCGCGGTGTCCGGATGCCGTTGCGCTCCAGTACAGCCGCCTGACGCGCCTTGGAGATTTCCAGATCGAGCGCACGGGCCTTGTTGACGACGCGACGCCCATGAGACTGCAGATTTTCCAGCAGCGCGAGGGTGAGTTGCGGCGCGGAGGCGTGTTCGCGCGTCCACGATGAGGCGCTCATGCGGTTGTAGTAGACACCCTCTTCCGGCGTCAGGGAAAGATCCACGGAGCGTCCGCTCATGTAAATCTCATCCCAATCCAGTCCGCGCGCGTCGAGCGCCTGGGCGAGCGGCGGCAGCCACTCCTCATTTTCGTGAATGATGAAAATACGGCTCATGATACTTTACTCGGGTAACGGACGGTGCATGGCCCTGATGCCGCTCCATCCTGATGGGTTCAGTGAGCAGTTAAGCAAATTACGCAAAATTATCAACGTTTATGGGGTTTAATTCATAGTTGAAAGAAAAATATTTTCTTTTAAAAAAATATATAAGTAATATAATCTATTTTTTGGAAATCCGGCACAAAGCCGGGATACAATATATTTTTAAAAAAAGCACCTATTTGGGGATTAGTGCACGTTGCGGGGTTGCCGCTCGCGCCTCCTCCAATTACCAATAGAGTCATGTCGCAAAAGCAAGCAGTGCTCGCCGCAAATGAGGCTTTTTATGCCGCCTTCAGGGCTGCGGACTTCGATGCCATGGAGCGCCTGTGGTCGCGGCGGCGCAAGGTGAGCGTATTCCATCCAAACTGGCCGGGCATCAAGACGCGCGACGCTGTAATGGAGTCCTGGTACCGGATTCTTGTCGCCGGCAATCCACCGCATGTCAGCGCCAACGACCCGACTGCAATCGTCACGAAGAAGACCGGCCTGGTTATTTGCCACGAGGACCTTGGCGGCACGAACCTCATCGCGACGAATGTATTCGTGCTTGAAGATGGCCAATGGCGCATGACCAATCACCAGGCGAGCCGCCTGCCCGTCACCGCGCAGCAGAGCGATCAGATCAAACGGCGCGAAGACTAAGGTCAGGACCCTAGGTTAGATGCACCGCCCCCCGTCGACCTCCATACACACGCCGGTAATAAATTCCGCATCCTCGCTGCACAGGAACAAAGCAGCGCGGGCGATGTCGTCCGGGCGGCTCATGCGCCCCAGCGGAATACCCGAAATAAATTCCTCGCGCAGCTGAGGCGTATCCGGCCCGCCCATGAAGGATGTGAGCAGGGCTGTTTCGCCGATCACCGGATTGATGGCGCAGACGCGGATCTTGTCGGGGGCGAGCTCGATCGCCATCGATTTCGTCAGCGTAATGACCGCGCCTTTGGTGCCATTATACCAGGTGAGGCCGGGCCGCGGGCGTAGACCGGCCGTCGATGCAATGTTGAGAATGACGCCTCCGCCGCGCCTTTGCAGCGCCGGTACGCCGTGAATCGCGCACAGATAAATGCTTTTGACATTTGTCGCGTAAACCTTGTCGAACTCATCCTCGGAAACCTCCAGCAGGGATTTCCGCTGATGGGTTGTGCCGGCGTTGTTAACGAGAATATCAAGCCCGCCGAAAGCGTCTTCAGCCGCGGCGACCAACGCCTGAACGTCATCGATCCTGGTTACGTCACAGTGCACGAATTTGGCTGATGAAAGTGAACCGGCCACCTCCTCGCCCTTTTTATCGCTAATGTCGGCAACAATAATGCTCGCACCCTGTTCGGCAAAAAGGCGGGCAATACCCTCCCCAAAGACCGACGCGGCTGAAGACGCTTTCGGCGGGCTTGATATTCTCGTTAACAACGCCGGCACAACCCATCAGCGGAAATCCCTGCTGGAGGGTTCCGAG
>CAYOEI010000328.1:0-7115 GCA_964402825.1 uncultured Hyphomicrobiaceae bacterium | reverse complement strand
CTAAAAGTCTCCACTTTTGCAACTTGCCATTGCATCTGAAGTTGTTTGAAGAGTTACCCATCCAGATACCACTCCGTCTCTGCTGCAAGTGATAGTTCTAAAGATGATTTTTCGCAAATACTTACAATTGGTCCTGTTTGGAATGAAGGCGGATGGCAATGTACATCTGATAAAGATTTCATAATTCATGCAACGCTTAGAGGTCTTGCGGATTCGCAATTATCAATTAGAGTTTCAAACCTTGGTACACAGTCTCTATATGATTTTTCTTCAGGAGAATTTGAAACATTTTCAGTAGGTGCTAATGGTGGACAATCTATCACTTTAATCAGAGAAGGAGTGGTATCTGGATGGGTAACTCTTCAAACAACTTCAGATGCAATGGCAAGTTGCAAAAGTGGAGACTTTTAGTATTATTAATCCAAAAAATCACTAAATAAAAAAATATGAAAAATCAAAACTTTATAATTATTTTTTCGTTGGTGTTACTGTTTGGAATTTCCATCAATCAGGCATTAGCACAAAATGTTGATGATGATTCCTTGACTGGTGCAGTTTCAGATGCAGAAGAATATACAAAACAAACTGGACAACCTTTTGATTATGAAGAAGTAAAAGTATTCTTGCAGTTAGTTTTGCGTAACTCAGAGGGTCAACTTCTTGCATATGTAGAAACTGAGGAAAACCTTGCTGTTAGACCTTGGTACTTAGACACATATCTTAATACAGTTTCTGATAAAAAAATAATTTCCAAAGATGGTAATCGATATGAATTGATTCAATTTGAAAGATACGAGCCTCCAGCAGTAAAAAGCTATTATTCAATGGCAATGTATGTTCTCATAGCACCAGGAGATGATAACAAGAACATGCCTGTATTATGGATGAATCATGAAGCCTATCAAGTTCAACCAGGTGATCAACTAAAGGTTTACTGGACTGTTTTCAGGCCGATTTAATTGGTCTTTTTGAGAGTAAAATACCAACGCCCATTGCAAAGAAGAATACAAACGGCATAAATCGGTAAGGATTGTTTGTAAAGGATGTTAATCCTGGTAAAAAGGCCGCACTCAAAAGCACCCCCATGAATAATACCAAAATAGAATCAGCTTCTTTATTTCCATTCCTTGATACCAAAAATAATCCCACCGTAAGCGGAAGCAAAAAGATTAAGATCAACCCATCAAATCGGAATTGATAAGCAAACGCAGTTAATCCAGATAAAAATTTTCGATCATCAAATGCTAATTCTCTCTTTGTAGTTTCTAGTATATCAATATCCAGCATAAAGGCAATTGTTATACCACTAACCAAAATCCCTCCATAAATGATCAATAGAAATATTTTTCTATGTTTAGGAATGTGAGCTCGAAATATATAAAAAATAATCAGTGGAAGATAAAAACCACTTATAACTTTAGAGCCAAGTGCAAGAAAGAATGAAACAGGTGAAAGAGGCCATTTTTTGTATACTGTGTATAAAGAAAGAAGAATGAAGAAAACCCAAAAATTAGGATATGTTATTGTGGAATCATAAATCAAAAAATTTCCACTTTGTAAGACAATTATCATTGCAACAATTCCTGCAAATCTTTTTTTTGAAATTTCAACTGTAATTAAGTATACTAATACTAACAAAGCAATGCTTGTAATAGAAGCAATGACTGCATAATGACCAAAAACATCCCCTGATATTTTTCCTAAAGACATTGAGATAAAAGCAAAAAGTTCAATACCTGAATATTCGGTATAAGTCCAATTATCAAGTGTTCTTTCAACATATCTGGTATAATCTATCCACGGATCAGGTTCCAATAGCTCAACTGCGTTAAATGGAATGTAGATGACAAGCAAGATGATAATTACTATAAACGCAACTTTTCTGGATACTTCAAAATTAAAAATGAATTTAATAGAATTTGTAATTTGTTGAGGAAGCTTATTTTTGAAATATAATATTGCTAATCCAAAAACAATGAAATTGCCAAACAAAAGTTGGTATGTCCAAATTCCCGTCTCAAAAATATTAATTTGAACTGGAAACTTTATCCCACTCATTGAACCCATCACAAATGCTGGAAAGACCACAGAGGTTAGAGTGATCATAACAATGCCAACAGTGCCCAAAAACACTATCCAAGAAATAATTTCTGTTCCTTTGAGGCGAAATTGGTTCTTTTCAAACGTCATGTAGATAACTATCTTTGAAAAGGAAGAATTTCAACCTATAGATAAAATATGCTTATATTATTTTGATCATATCTTATTCAGATTCTTTTTATTTATATCCCAATTAATATTTTAAAAATTCAATCTTGGATATCAAAATGAATAAAAAAAAAATTAAGATATGTGTATTAACCACAATTTATCCTGACTCCCCTACTTCAGAAAAGCACAAATTCGTTCATTCATTGAATAAAGAATTAGTTAAACTTGGAATCAATGTCAGGACAATTACTCCACATTCAAAGGGATGTTTAAGAAGAGAATCAATGGATTCAGTTGTTATAAAGCGATTCAAGTATTTGCCAGAAAAATACGAAATTGGTTTTGTAAACATCACAGAATTAATCAGTACATCAAAAATTGGTTTAACAAAAGGAATAATGATGTTTTTTGGATTTTTTTTCTCCACATTGTTTGAATGTTTAAAGGATAAACCAGATGTAATACATGGACACTGGGCATTTCCTGGAGGATATATTGCATACTTGATGTCAAAAATTTTTAAAATAAAATTCATCGTAACAATTCATGGGTTAAACCTTTTTCAAAAATTCAAATTTTTACAAGGAATGGTAGTTAATGGATTAAACCAATCTTCTTTAATTATTGCAAATAGTAGTCATACAAAAAAGGAATTAATTAAGATGGGGGTAAATGAAAATAAAATTATAAAAATTTATCCTGCACCCAATTTCGTTGAACCTATAAAAAATTTGGAAGAACTTGAGAAATTTAGAAATCAGTTTGCAAGTTCATCTGATAAAATAATATTGTTTGTTGGAAGACTAGACAAAGTAAAAGGAGTTGAATATCTAATTAAATCAATTCCTGAAATTACAAAAGATAAAGTTCATTTGATAATAGTAGGTGAGGGTCTAATCAAGGATCAATTAGAAAATTTAGCTAAACAACTTGGATTAGAAAAAAAAATATCTTTTGTAGGAAGGATTAGTGATAAAAAATTAAGTCTATTGCATGGCATAAGTGATATTTTTGTTTGTCCTTCCATTGTTGAACCATTGGGTTTGGTTATTCCTGAAGCAATGGAATCTGAAATACCAGTTGTTGCAACACCTGTAGGTGGAATTCCAGATATAGTAAAACACGAGGTTAATGGTTTATTGGTTAAAGAAAAAGATCCAAGTTCAATTGCTAATGCCATAGATAGGATTTTTTCAGATAAAGATTTAGAAAAAAAAATTGTTATGAATGCCAAAGAAACTGTAAAAGAATTTTATCCAGAAAGGACAGCAAAACAACATTTTGATATATTACAGAGGCTTGTAAACAAAAAGAATTCATAAAATTCTTAAAAATTTGAAAAATAACTAAAAATATAATCTAATTGGCATTTGTCAATAAACCAAAAGTTTCTTTGGCGTGTTCAATTGATGAAACTCCAACTACCAAATTTCTAATTTTATTTTGTGAAAGTATATAGTTAATTCCCTCATCAACTTTTGAATAACCACCTGCAAAAATGTTCATAGCCAATACGCTACCATCATAAGTATTGAGTGCATCTTCACACTCTTTTTTGGATGAATTCATTAAAAATCCAGCTGGATTAAAGGATGTCATAATACTTGAAAATTTTAAATCCCATTCATTGAGTTTTGATACTAACATAGGAAAATTTTTTGTACACAAACCAGTTTTAATTTGGTAATTATTTTTCAAGTGATCACTAAAGGTTTCAAAAATATTTTTCATTTTTAGTGCTAATGCTAAATCAACAAGTACAGGATGCAAAAAAATGATTTTTGGTTTTATCATACTAAGTTTTAGCATTTCTGTGTCGATAAAAACTCGAAATAATTCAAGCATGTCTTTTTTTAAAAATCCTAAACCTCCCCTTGTGAGAAGTTTTATTTCTTTTTTTATACCAGCCCCTTTCATTAATTCATTCATCGTTTTTACCATTCCCAGTTGACTAAGCTTCATTTGTAATCCTCTTGCATATGGCATCACTGGATGAAAATCAAGTTTGTCAACTAGATCTGAAGTTTCACGCAGATGTTCAATCCATTCTCTTAACCTTGGACGAGTTGCAACAACCATTCCAGTGGCTCCTAGCTCATAAGAAAATTTGATAATTTTTACAGCATTTTCAATTGATTGTACTGTACTTATTCGTTCTCGAGCTCGTTCATGCGATAAATGGTCTATACCGTAAAATGCGTTATCACCTAGGAGAATTGAATCAAATCTAGACATATTCCACTTCCACTCTCTGATTTTTTTTATCTGATTCATAAATTGCATCTAATACGCTCTGAGTTTTACTTGCTTCAAAGGCATCAATGAGCGGATGCTTTTTTTCAACAACACAATTCACAACATGAGCATCTTCTTTTGTATAGTCAGGTCCAGCTACATCAAAAGAAATTCCTTTGTCCAGTTCTTGTTTATAGATTCTTTTTTCCTTGTTTGGAAATGTTGAAACTGGATTTTTTAATTTAATATCAATAAAATCTTGATTTACTCGAAGTTTTCCATTACTTCCGACAATTTCTATATTAGCTTCTGGGATGCTGTAACCTTCTTTACTCCATGAAGTATCAAGCTCTCCACGGATTCCATTCTCAAACTCTAAATCAGCATTACCAAAGTCTTCAACTTCAGAGTATACTGATTTGATGTTTCCAGTTAAATTGGAAATGGGACCAAAATACCATAAAAGAAGATCAACTAAATGACAACCTAACTCTAATAATACCCCCCCTCCGCTTAGCTTCTTTTTAAATCTCCAACCAGTTGGCTTTGAAAAAATATTTGATACATACATTGTTGAATTTACATTTAAAATATCACCCAAGATTTTTTGTTCTAACAGGTTCTTTGTTTTGGAAAATGTATCGACAAATCTCAGGTTATATCCTACAGAATGTATAATATCAGAGTTTTTCAATTCAAAGCAAATGTTTTTTGCTTCTTCTAGATTTCTTGTCAAAGGTTTTTCTACAAAGAAATTGGTTTCTTTTTTTATACAGGATAGTGACAAAGGAAGATGAGAAATAACTGGTGTAGTAATGTATACTAAATCCAAATCTTCAGAGTCCAACATTTTATCTATGTTTTGATAAACGTTAATTTCTGGTAGAATCTTTTTGAAATTTTTTGTAAGGAGGCTTTCGGTTTCTGCAACTGAAATTATTTTTACATTATTTAATGTATTAAGAACACCTGCATGTAAAATCCCCATTTTACCCAATCCAACTAATCCGACATTCATCATACATCAACTACTTAATCTAAATTCTTTTCACAAATTAGAATATTTACTAATCCTAATTTATGTACAAAGGGAAGATGTTTTGCAATTCTTAAAGAAAAAATTGGAGATGCACCATTAAAAAGCCATCCAGTTGCTTCACATGAAATTAGTTTAAACTTAATTTTATCCAAGTATTTCAAAAGTTTTTCTTTTGTAAATTTTAGAGTTCCATGTTCCATTGGATGTAAAAGTCCAAAAGCAAATTGGACGGGGTTATTACGATTTGGTTCAAGTAAAACTAGATATTTTTTTGTAACACGAGCCATTTCAGCAACTGCTTTATCAGGATCATCCAAATGATGCAGAAAACTCCAACCAAATACAAGATCAAATGAATTTGTTTTAAATGGCAAGTCAAGAGCTGAAGATTGTATTTTATTATCAACAGGATTAGAAATTAAATTCATAAAAGAAAAATCTAACGCCAAAACATCTAAAGATGAAGGTAAGTGATATGAACTGTATCCATAACCTGCACCAACATCAAGTACTGTTTTTACATTTTCAAAGTCATCAAGATGTTTTTTCATGTATTGTATTCTTTGAGCACTGTAAAAAGAAACCACTGGATGGTTTACAGACCTCTTTTTTTTGTGCTCTAATTCCTCCCAATATTTTTTTTCGTTTTGTTCTTTCATTATTGATTCCTCAATTTTTCACAATAAAAACTGGTCTGTACCATCAAAAAAAGATAACGTATGATTTTCATATAACAAGAAATTAAATAGTAAATAATTTCTTTACCAAATGCTTTGGTAGATGATATTTTTATTTTACGAATCGCATTAATTGGAATTTCAGGAATAATTATTGCTGCATTAGTAAAAGCAAGAAGACAACAAAGAGCAGGAAATCAGTTTTTTGTAATCATGATTCTCTTTTGGACATCTGTCATCATCATTGCGATTAGACCAGAGATTTTAGATGATTTAGTTTCCATTACAGGTGTTTCTAATAAAGCACAGATTTTGCTCATAGCATCTATCATGATAATCATGTACCTCCTAACAATTCAATTAAAAAAGAATCAAAGTATTTCATTTAATTATCATAGAATTGTTAGAAATGCTGCAATTACAAACTTTCAACAACAAATTAGTGATATTATTTCAGACAAGTTGAATTTAGTTATAGTAATTGCTGCAAAAAATGAATCTAAAACTATAGCAAATGTAATTGATAAAATCTATGCCTTAAAACTACCTCAAACCTTTAAGATAATAGTTGTAAATGATGGTTCAACAGATGATACAGGATTAATTGCAAAGAAGAAAGGGGCTTTAGTAATAAATCATTTTCAAAATTTAGGTCTTGGTGGTGCCATAAAAACTGGATATATTGGTTCACTTTTTTTCAAACCAGAAATTGTTATTACTATTGATGCTGATGGTCAACATGATCCAAAATACATTCCAGAAATGATCAACAAAATTAAAAATGAAAGAGCAGATTTAGTTTATGCTTCCCGTTTTTCGACTATAGATTATAAAACTACTAAAGTCAGAGTCGTTGGAAATAAGTTTTATACAAATTTGGTAAAAAAACTTGGAAAAATGTCTATCACAGATGTTACATCTGGTTATCGTGCAGTAAAGTTTGAAAAGTTAGA
>CAYOEI010000327.1:0-4855 GCA_964402825.1 uncultured Hyphomicrobiaceae bacterium | reverse complement strand
TTTGGCCTTGTTGGCCATAAGCGGAGCCTAACGCAGTCCGGCGGACGAGAAAAACCAGCCTTCGGTGGGCCAATTCAGCCCATCGGCGGCGTTGCTGAACTTGCCCGATCAACCAGATCGCGCTACGTTCCGCGCCTGGCCGAGTGGGCTGATTTGGCGCCATCAAACGATTCCGTATGGTCGAAACTTGCTCTAGGTCACGATCCCAGCTTATCTCCGGCGCTCAGACCGGCGCCTTGGGCATATTCGCTCGCGCCAACCTTCTTTTCCTTGGGCGCCCGCACACGGCCGACGCGCACCGCGCCGCCATTTGCCGCAATACTCATCCCCTCATCGGAAATATCGAGTACATCGCCAGGCGCGCCCTCACCCTCCACCATCGTGCTGCCGAAAAGTTTTAAATCGACATCGCCATGGGTGGTCCAGGCGCCTGGCGCCGGATCGGCCCCGCGAATGAGATTGTGAACTTCCTGAACCGGTTTCGACCAGTCGATGAGCACATCTTTTTTGCGGCACCAGCTTTCATAGGTCTTTTTGGAATGGTCCTGCTCGATGCGCGGGGCCTTGCCGTCGCGCACCAGATCAACGGATTCAAGCATGGCTTCGACGCCCATGGGGAACAGGCTTTTGAAGTAGATGGACCCGAGCGTATCGTCGGGGCCGATCTGAACCGTTTTCTGCATCAAAATGGGGCCCTCATCCAGCCCCTCATCGGGCCAGAAGATCGAAAGCCCGGTTTCCTTGCGCCCCATGATGATAGGCCAGTTGATGGAGCTGGGCCCGCGATGCAGGGGCAATAATGACGGGTGATACTGGATGGTTCCGAACTTTGGAGCGTCGATGGCCGGTTGCGGTACGAACAGCGTGACATAGGCCATGACGCACAGATCAGGCTCCAGCGACTTCAATTGCTCCCAAACCTCTTCATTTTTCCAGGAGGCCGGCTGATGCACGTTAAAACCCTTCTCCTGCGCAAAAACCTTGAGCGGGTCTTCCGGGCGGCCCTCCTTGTCCGGCGCGCAATAGACACCAACAACATTCTCGCCGCGCTCCAGAAGCGCCTCCAGAACCGACTTTCCGAACGCTTCCTGCCCGTGAACCACAATCCGCATGACCTTAATGCCCCTTTTGATGAACAACCTAGCCTCTCATCCGTGGTATACCACGGGGATATGTTGCTGGTATACCACCAGAACAGAGACGAATCTAGATCACAGCTGAACGAAAAGAACGAACAAGTTCTGGCCCATCCATGGAGGGAAAGACGGGTTTTTCGGTGCTTGGGCCAACCTTTACCACCGCCAATACGGGGCCGGGCTGCCGCAACAGAAAATCCGCGAGCTTGGCGGCATCATCCTCGGTGCGCGCGACCATGGTTTTTTCAAACCCCGACCCGCGCGCAATTTCGGCAATGTCCGCGCGCGACGCCGACAGGCCGCTCTGCGCGCCGGTTTCCTCGAACAATTCATTGTCCAAAACCAGAATGCCCAGATTTTCTGAGGGCTGCGCCGCGATCACGCTGAGTGAACCGATGCCCATCATCATTTCGCCATCACCGGCGACCACGAGCACCCGCCTCTCCGGCTGGGCGATAGCAAGCCCAAGGCGGGCAGGGACCACCAGCCCCCTCGCACCCCAGAAATAGGTATTCTCATCCGCGGGCGAGACCGCGAACAGATCATAAGTTGATGTCCCGAGGCTGGAGACCAGAAGCGCGTCACCGCGTTTCTCCAGCACATGGGCCAGAACCTTTCGCCGCTCAAGCATGTCCATGCCTCTTAGGGTCAGGACCCATTAATGGCATCCATTGTGTTTGGCTGGGAGGGCCCGCCTCCAGCCAAACAATGCTCGAAAAGGCAATAAGCCTGTTCTTGCGCTTGTTTGCCCGTATTCGAGCCCTCCTGATCAAACACAATTGCATGTCATTAATGAGTCCTGACCCTAGTCATTTGGAGAAACTCTTTACGCCATTGACCTGCTGGGCGATCAGCACCGCAACCATCTTACCCTCGGCGAAGGCCATATCCAGCGCCTGCTTGAATTGACGCGCCACGTCCTCCTTTGTCATGGCCTCCAGACACACCACGCCCATGGCCTCGAACACATTTTTCACGGCGCGCCCCATGGGTAACTGCGCCGGATTGCCCTCGCCTTCCTGGCCGCGCATGGTCACCAGCATGAGGCACGGGCTTTGGGTGAAGGCCGGAAGGGCAAGTGCGTTGATGCAGTTTCCGGTGCCGCTGGACTGCAGGCATAAAAGCGCGCGAGTCCCGCCGAGCCAGGCGCCATAGGCGATGCCAATTCCTTCTTCTTCGGTGGAAAGAGTCACCACGCGCACGCTCTCATCATCGCCGCACAGTCTCAGCAGCGAGGTCAGGCCGGCGTCGGGTACGGTGGTAACGAGAGAGATGCCGGAATGTTTGATGAGGTCATAAACTTGGGCAGACCAGCCATCGTCCGCTGCCGCGAGGGAATCAGACATGGGAAAGTAGGTTCCTTATTCTTGCTATATTATCCCCCTGCACACATGGAGACGCGCAAAAACATGCACCTCCACATGTAATTCTACAGATCAAACAGCTTATGGTGATTTGAAGAGCCTTGCGAACCTGCCTTCACGGCTATCGTGACCCCAAACCGCGTATCTGGGTTGCGGTATATTGCGGAAACGCCAGCGCGCCAGTTCAAGCTGGCCGCGCAACGTAATGGTCACTTCGCCATAACCTTTTTCTTCGACGAAGCCCGACTCTAGTAATTTATCAATCCGGTTTCTCAGGGCCGGCGTCGGCGTCTCGGGACTCCCGTTGAGACGCTTTAAAATCCGGCAATCGACCCTGTCCAGACTCGCAACTGGACGAGACACTATAACTACCCCCTACTAACTTGAATCTAATCTCACATACGCACACCCACTCAACAGTTACTCAATACAGACTCACCAATCAGGCTATCATGCAGCCGAGCGGCAACAAGATTTGATGTTTCTCTCAGGCCATATCTGGGGATAAGTTATGTATAACTAAACTCCCTCCGGCGTCTCGCCAATGCTCCAATACATCACAGGGGTTAGACATCACCGATGACTGATAAACTCGACAAAGTTCTCGAAACCCTTGACGCCAATAGAGAATCCGCCCTGGCCAGATTGTTCGAATTTTTGAAAATTCCGAGCATTTCAACCAATCCGGCACATGACGATGACTGCGCGCGCGCCGCACAATGGTGCGCTGCGATGCTCCAGGACATCGGGTTTGATGCCTCTGTCAGGCCAACCACGGGCCAGCCCATGGTGGTCGGGCACTATCGCGTCGAAGGCGGTAACGCGCCGCATATGCTTTTCTACGGCCACTATGATGTTCAGCCGCCCGAACCGCTGGATGAATGGGACAGCCCGCCGTTTGAGCCGGTGCTGAAAGAAGACCCCGGCAACGGCACGATCATCTCCGCGCGCGGCGCATCGGATGACAAGGGCCAGCTCATGACGTTCTTTGAGGCCTGCCGCGCGTGGATGAGTGCGGCCGGTGGTTTGCCCTTATCGATCACCGTGATGCTCGAGGGAGAAGAGGAATCAGGTTCACCCAGCCTCAAGCCATTTCTTGACGCCAGCAAGGATGAACTCAAACGTGACTATGCGCTCGTGTGCGATACGGGCCAATGGGACGCTTCAACCCCGGCCATCACCACCTTGCTGAGGGGGATGTGCTCCTGCGAAGTTGTCATTACCGGCCCCTCGCGCGATCTGCATTCAGGCCTGTATGGCGGCGTGGCGCAAAACCCTATCCGCGTGCTCACCAATATCCTCGGCGCCATGCATGATGAAAACGGCGGCGTCCAGATCGAAGGGTTTTATGACGATGTACAGCCCATAAGCGCCGAACAGCGCGAACAGTGGAAAGCTCTCCCCTTCGACCCGTCAGACTTTCTGGGCCGTGTCGGACTGACGGCGCCTGCCGGTGAAGGCAATTTTACGGCGCTTGAACAACTCTGGTCACGCCCGACAGCGGAAATCAATGGCATCATCGGCGGTTATACCGGCCCCGGCACCAAGACGATGATTCCCTCCATTGCCTCGGCCAAGCTCACCTTCCGCCTGGTGCCAGGTCAGGACCCGCAAAAGATCGCGGACGGGTTCAAGGCATTCGTGGAAAAGCGCCTGCCGGATGATTGCAGCGCTGAATATATTGGGGAACGCGGATCGCCTGCCATCAGCTTCGACATCTCCGCCCCTATATTCTCAAAAGCCGCTCAAGCTCTGGAAGAGGAATGGGGCAAACCGGCGGTTTTCATGGGCTGCGGCGGTTCAATTCCGATTGTGGAATCGTTCAAGACAGAACTCGGCATGGACGCTCTTCTTGTGGGCTTTGGAACCGACGACAACCGCATTCATTCCCCAAATGAAAAATACAATCTCAGCAGCTTCGAAAAAGGAGCGCGCAGTTGGGCGCGTATTCTGGAGAAGCTGGCGGCGCTCTAGAGCTAGTTTCAACCATACGGAATCGTTTGATGGCATGCCCCTGACCTGGCCTTACAGATTTTGCTATAACCCCGCCAGACCTCAGATTTACATATTGCAAAAAGGAATTCCCGATGATCCTCCGCTCCGCTCCTGCCTCGCCTTTCGGGCGCAAATGCAGGCTGTCCATTCATATTCTGGGTCTTATGGACAAAATCGAAATCACCAGGGCCAACCCGGCGGACCCCGAAGATTCCATCCGTGAGGAAAACCCGTTGGGCAAATTTCCGGCCCTGATTCTGGATGACGGCGCCACCCTCTAGGACAGCTGTGTCATATGCGAGTATTTCGATAGCCTCGCGGGGGGGCGGCAAACTGTTCCCCGATGGCGATGCGCGTTGG
>CAYOEI010000326.1:0-5231 GCA_964402825.1 uncultured Hyphomicrobiaceae bacterium | reverse complement strand
GGTTTTTCAGTGTCCTGCGCTGTCCTTTTGCTTGGGAACCAATCGCAAACTCCGGAGCCTCGCGGCTGCCGGGCGTGTGGTGTTGCCAGAGCAGGAGCGTGTTGACATGAGCAAGGTTTGTCTCGCTTACGGCTGCGCGGGGTTTATTTCGCTCACGGCTATTCCTCGGCTTCGCCTCGGGCCTCCGCGGGGGCGGCCTGACCGGCCGGCGCGCGGTTGCGCTTGCCTCGGCTGCGCCTCGGTAGCCAGCGTGGTACGGAAGCATTTTGCCGTATTGCACCGGCTAACCGAGGCGCAGCCGAGGCAAGGCCGAATGGCCGCCGCGCGAAAGCGCGCGCCCGCGCAGGCCCCGCGAAGCGGGAATAGCCGTGAGCGATATAAACCCCTCGCACCCGCAGGCCAGCGAAATATACTATCCCATCACCGCGCGCGCATCACGGGGCAGGGGCACCTCGACGCCTTCGCCGGTGTACTGCTTCAGCTTGTTGCGCAGGGTCCGGATGGAGATGCCAAGGATATTGGCCGCGTGAGTACGATTGCCCATGCAATGTCCAAGTGTTTCGATAATGAGATCGCGCTCCACTTCCGCCACCGTGCTGCCGACCAGATTGCGGGCAGCGGCCTCGGCGCTCTGGGCTGCCTGCGCCGCCGGGCCGGCAAACCCGCCCGTGGCGGAGACCGGCGCGCCATCGGGCGCGCGAATGGCTTCAGCCTCAATCTCAGCGCCGCTGGAAAGCAGCACCGCGCGATGAAGCGTGTTTTCCAGCTCGCGGACATTACCGGGCCAGGGGTTGGCGAGCAGCTGACGCCGCGCTTCAGCCGAAACCGGGCGATAGGTCACGCCATTGGCCTGCGCATATTTTTTGGCAAAATGATCGGCCAGCTCCAGAATGTCCGTGGGACGCTCGCGCAACGGCGGGACGCGCAGATTGACGACGTTCAGCCGGTACAACAAGTCCTCGCGAAAAGCGCCCTCGTGCACCGCCGCGGTCAGGTCACGGTTCGAGGTGGCGATGATGCGGATATCAACGGGGATCGGCTTGGTGCCGCCAACCCGGTCGATCACCCGCTCCTGGATGGCGCGCAGCAATTTTGCCTGGAGGCGGACATCCATCTCGCTGATTTCATCGAGCAGCAGCGTGCCGCCATTGGCTTCTTCGAACTTGCCGATCCGGCGGGCGACGGCGCCGGTGAAAGCGCCTTTTTCATGTCCGAAAAGTTCGGATTCGAGAAGATTCTCCGGGATCGCCGCGCAGTTGACGGGGATGAATGTTTTCGACGCGCGCCTGGATTTGCGGTGTACGTGGCGGGCCACGATCTCCTTGCCCGTCCTCGATTCACCGGTGATCAGAACGCTGGCTTCCGATGCCGCGATCTGGTTGGCGAGGGTGATAACCTGTTCCATCTTTTCGTCGCGGTAGATAAGCGCGTGAGTATCCGCGACGACCGCTTCGAGAATGGCGGCAATGAGCTCGGGGTCCGGCGGGAGCGGGATATACTCCTTCGCGCCGGCCTGAATTGCAGCCACGGCGGCCTTGGCGTCATGCTCGATGCCGCAGGCAACGACGGGCACGTGGATATGTTCCGCGTCGAGCCGTTCGATCAGTTCCGAAATATTATGATGAACCTCGATCATGACAAGATCGCTCCCGCGTCCCGAGCGCAGGTCCTTCATTGCGCTGTCGATCGAGGGCGCGTGGGTCACCTGCGCCCCGCGGTCCATTGCGATCTTGGTCGCCTCAGTCAGCTCGCCATTCAGGCTGCCGATGATCATCAGTCTCATGCGTATCTCCTATGGTGCGGGGCCGGCCAGATCGCCGCCGCCGCTAATTGTTTTCGCCCTTGATGATTTCCGTCATGGTTACACCGAGCCGGTCTTCAACCAGCACAACCTCGCCACGTGCAACGAGCCGGTTGTTGACAAAGATGTCGATGGCTTCACCGACCTTGCGGTCGAGTTCCACCACATCGCCCTCTTCCAGCTTCAGTAAGTCTGACACTTCCATTTGCGTTCGCCCCAGAACCGCCGCGATCTGGACGGGCACGTCAAACACCGCATCAAGATCGGCCGCCGTTCGCGTTTCATCGCCGCTGGCCGGTTGGCTTTTCTTGGCTTCAGTCTCAGGTTTGACTGGCGGCTTTTCCTGCTGCGAAAAGTCGGTGAGATCGACGTCTTCGCCGCTTGTCTCTTCGCTCATTGCATTTCTCCCGATCCGCTTATTGATGCGGATACGCTTTCGGTTTCTGATTGGGTCTGTGACCCGGCATCATCATTTTGTGGCGCCGGGCCGCTCTGTACCGGTAACTCAGGCAGCACTGCGGGCGCCGCTTGCGGCTGTGAATCAGACGCATCGAGATGACGGTTCACTATCTGGGCGATTGCATTTTTGGTTTTCTCGAAATCGAGCGATATGCCACCGTCCGCCCATTGCAGGCTGCAGTCTCCGGTTTGTATTTCGGGGTCCCCCAGGACGATTATATTGCCTGTAAAACCGCGTTCCGCCGCAATCGAGGTAATGGTTTTTTGAATACTCTCCACAAGGTCATCATTCACCGTAAGCGCGATATGCGGGGCGTCGCCGGCATGCTCAAGAGCTTCGGCGAATATCCGTTCCAGATTTGCGACCGGCATGCGTTCAATAAGCTCTTTGGCGAGCAGTGTGGCTGTCGTGCTGGCCAGTTGGATGGCTTCCTTACGGATGCCCTCGCACTCCTGGTTCACGGCGTTCAGCAATTGCTCCGCGCGTGTCAGCAGCACGCCAACCTGATCGCGTGTCTCCAGTTCAATTCCCTTGCGCGCCTCCGCTTCACCTTCGGCGCGTCCCTCCTCATAAGCGGTGCAGCAGGCGTCCGCCATCTTGCGTTCCCACTCTTCCTGCAATTTTTGCGCGGCGGTAGAGCCAAAGGAAGCCGCACCCTTCGCTGGGGATTCGAAGGCCCGGTCAAAAAGATATTTTACTGCTTCAGCCATCGGTTCCCTAGTAGACCAGCTCGTCATCGGTGCCTGATTTGGTAATTGTAATTTCACCCTTCGACGCCAGTTCCTTGGCGGTGGCGATCATTTTCGATTGTGCGTCGTCAACGTCCTTGAGCCGTACCGGCCCCATGACTTCCAGATCGTCGCGCATTAATTTAGAAGCCCGTTCGGACATGTTGGAGAAAAAGAAATCGCGCGCCGCCTCGTTCGCCCCCTTCATAGCCAAAATCAGAACGTCCTGATCAATATTGCGCAGAAGCGTCTGTGTGCTTGACTTATCGAGTTTTTGCAGATCCTCGAAAGTGAACATGAGCGTCTTGATGCGTTCGGCCGCATCCCAGTCAGCCTCTTCAAGCGACGACAGGAAACGTCCTTCCGTTTGCCGGTCAAAGCAGTTGAATATTTCCGCCATCATCCCGTGGGAGTCCCGTTGCCGGGTCTGCGACAGGTTAGAGATAAACTCATTGCGCAGTGTATGTTCGATTTTCTCCAGCACTTCACGCTGGACCGAGCCCATGCCAAGGATCCGGTGCACCACCTCCATGGAGAAATCATCAGGCAGCAGCGACAGCACTCCGGCTGCGTGTTCGGAAGAAATCTTGGACAGCACCACGGCGACCGTCTGCGGATATTCGTTCTTCAGATAATTGGCGAGTACGGCTGGCTGCACATTTGAGAGTTTCTCCCACATGTTACGGCCGGCCGGACCGCGAATTTCTTCCATGATGAGGTTAAAGCGTTCAGGAGGCAGATATTCCGCCAGCAATCTCTCGGTCGATGCCGTTGTGCCAAGCAGAGCGCCGGCAAGGGACATCTTCGAGATAAAATCCATCAACAGGGCTTGCGTGACTTCATTTGTGACATTGCCGAGATCCGACATGGCTGAAGAGATGGCGATGACTTCATCGTCACCCAGTTCCTCCCAGATGGGCCGGCCCCATTCCGAGCCGAGTGCAAGCAGCAGCGCCGCCGCCCTCTGCGGGCCAGTCAAAGGACCGATGCCAGCTTGATCGATGACCTGACCGGTGTTCGATGCGTCAGTCACCGCCGTCTGATCCGTATCTGTTTCAGGCGTTGCCATGTCTCTACTGCCTTACACTTGATTTGCAATCCAATCGCGAACGATTGTGACTGCCTCATCAGGGTTGTTTCGAATTGTCTCGCCGACTTCCTCCACGGCTTTTGCCTGCACATCACCCATGGCGCGGGCGTTCTCCAGCGCTTCGGCGGTATGATTGCGCGGGGGGGCCAGGGCTAACTCAGAGCCTTCGGGGCCTGTAAGCTGTGGAGCTTCGTTGCCATCTGCCGTCAGGGCTGGGGCAGCCTCAGGCGTCACGATGCGCGTTACCAGCGGCCGAACCACCATCAGGAGCACCAGAAGGGACACAAGGACGATAACGGCCAGTTCCGCAATCGTGAAATAATCGCTCTTGGACAGCGACATCATTGAATCGAGAAAGCTCTCAGGCTCACCGTCACCAATTGCGGCAATGTTGGCTTTCGCGAATTTCAGATTGATGATCTGAACCTGGTCTCCGCGGTCCTTGTCAAAGCCGATCGCAGTGCGCACCAAAGCCGTGATCTGGTCCAGCTGTGCCTGCGGGCGTGGTGAGTAGTTCAGGGCGCCTTTTGCGTCTCTGGCGTAAATACCGTCGACCAGCACCGCAACCGAGAGCTGCTTGATCCGCCCGCCTTCGGCGACTTCCGTTTTGGTGGTCCGGGAAATCTCGTAATTGACGACTTCTTCGGTCTTGCTGGTATTTTCCTGCTGGTTACCGCCGGTGCCTTGTTCCACATTCGCCGCAGGCAATTCGTTTCCGATCGAGACGCCGTTACTCCCGCCAGGAGTTGTTGCATTGGAATTTTCTTCACGGGTTTGCGTGGAGCGAACCACCTGGCCGTCGGGATCATAGATATCGGTGGTTTCGGTGATCTTGGAGTAATCCATTTCCGCCGATACACGAACGCGGACGCGGCCAGATCCCACCACTGAGGCGACAATATCCTCAATTTCATTCCGCATGCGCCGCTCGACAGACCGATTGCGTTCATCCAACTCCATTCCGCCGGGTTGCTCGCCGTCCCCGCGTCCGGTTGCGAGCAGGCGGCCGCTTGCGTCAACGATCGAAATATGCCCTGGTTTCAGGCCATTAACGGCCGAGGCTACAAGATACTGGATTGCCTTGACCTGCCCGCCGTCAAGTTCGCCGCGGGTTTTGAGCACAATGGACGCCGAGGGTTTGCTGGCTGTCCT
>CAYOEI010000325.1:0-6679 GCA_964402825.1 uncultured Hyphomicrobiaceae bacterium | reverse complement strand
AACCCCATTTATCTCCAATGACCTTGAAGAGGTTATCGACGCTTGCGATATCTTCCACATCGCATGATTCGATAATTTGAGATCCGAGGGATTCAGCAAGTGGAATGGCGCGCCGTCCAAAGGCGTCGCCCTGATAGGTGAAGGCCAGTTCCGCGCCTTGTCCGGCCAAAACCCTTGCGATGCCCCAGGCGATCGACCGGTTGTTGGCGACGCCCATAATCAGTCCCTTCTTGCCGGCCATCAGCGGTCCGGGGGACGCGAAATCAGTCTCTGTCATATTTTTTTATCCTGGCTCTTGAGCCCCATAATCTAAGCGAACGGCCAAAAAGCACGCCGCGTCTTAAAGGTGGCAATCAATTGAAGCGTTTGAAGACGAGTGTGGCGTTGGTGCCGCCAAAGCCAAAGCTGTTGGACATCACGCAGTTAATTTCGGTTGTGTCCTCGCGGGCCCGAAGGATTGGCATATCCGCCATCTCCGGGTCCAGTTCCTTGATGTTGGCGGATTCGCATAAGAAACCGTTGTTCATCATCAGCAGGGAGTAGATCGATTCCTGCGCCCCTGTGGCCCCCAGTGAGTGGCCGGTCAATGATTTGGTGGCGCTGATTTTCGGGATGTCGTTTCCGAACACCTCGCGGATGGCCTCAATCTCACGGGTATCGCCAACCGGCGTGGAGGTGCCGTGCGGATTGATATAATCGACCTTGCAGTCGAGATCCTTCATCGCCAGCTGCATGCAGCGCACCGCGCCTTCTCCTGAAGGCGCAACCATGTCGAACCCGTCCGAGTTGGCGCCATAGCCGGCAACCTCGCCATAGATTTTCGCGCCGCGCGCCCTGGCGTGTTCAAGCTCTTCAAGAACAAGGACACCTGCCCCGCCGGCGATGACAAAACCGTCGCGATTGACATCAAAGGCCCGGCTCGCGGTAGCTGGTGTATCGTTAAATTTCGAGGACATGGCATTCATGCCGTCAAACAGGACCGATAGCGTCCATTCGAGTTCTTCGCTGCCGCCGGCAAAGACAATATCCTGTTTGCCCCACTGGATCATTTCAGCCGCGTTGCCGATGCAGTGAGCGGAGGTGGAACAGGCAGAGGTAATTGAATAATTTACACCCTTGATTTTGAAGGGTGTGGCAAGGGTCGCCGAAGCGGTTGAGCCCATAGCTTTGGGAACCGTAAATGGGCCAACCTTTTTTGGTCCGCGTTCACGCGTTGTATCGGCTGCCCAGACAATGATTTTAGTGGAGGGGCCGCCGGATCCCATGATGAGGCCGGTGCGTTCATTCGAGACTTCCGAATCCTCAAGGCCTGAATCCTGGATTGCCTGTTCCATGGCAATATAGTTCCAGGCCGAGCCCTCACCCATGAAGCGGCGCGCCTTGCGGTCAAGGGCTTCTTCCCAGTCCAGTTGCGGTTTGCCATAGACCTGGGAGCGGAAACCCAGCTCCGCATATTCATCAGACTTGATAATGCCGGACTTGGCCTCGCGCAGCGACGCCGTTACCTCCTGGGTATTATTTCCAATCGAGGAGACAATTCCCATTCCGGTGACCACCACACGTCTCATGCAATTCTTCCTCTAAAATACGTTCTTGTCCGCCAGGAATAGCGGAGAAATCTGCGCGTCAAAGCGACGCGGCGTTCTAATATCACGCGTCGCCATCAGTTTCTTGGGGTTGGAAAAGTCCCACCCGCAAATCCTTGGCGGAGAAAATGGGTTCGCCATCCGCCTTGAGAATACCATCGCCGATGCCAAGGGTGAATTTGCGCCGGATCACGCGTTTCAAGTTAACCACATACTCGACCTTTGAAACCGTAGGCTCGACCATGCCGGAAAACTTCACCTCGCCGGCGGAGAGCGCGCGCCCCTTACCAGGAGCGCCGAGCCAGCCGAGGAAAAAGCCCGTCATCTGCCACAGAGCATCCAGGCCCAGACACCCCGGCATCACTGGGTCTCCCTTGAAATGACAAGGAAAAAACCATAGATCGGGTTTGATTTCAAACTCCGCGACAATCACGCCCTTTCCGTATTCGCCGCCGTCTTCTTCTATCCGCGAGATGCGGTCAAACATCAGCATTGGCGGCAGCGGCAATTGCGCATTGCCCTCACCAAACAGCTCCGCGCGCCCACAGGCGAGTAAATCTTCATATTCGTAACTGGAAGGTCGTTCTGACATGGCATGTAATCCCGCATGAGTGCGGTTCTAATATTGTTGCAACAATTGCGTTTCCTAACACACTCCATCACGCATCAAAAGCCTGCGCAACACTCACGATGCCCACTCTATCAACCATTCCAATTGGCTGCTATTGTCGAAGCTGCGCGAAACATATAATTATACAGTTGTGTTTGTCCTGAATACGGGTGACGATTAGCTATGTCTCAAGAAATTGACAAGAATATTCCCGACACACTGCGACATGCGCGCCTGCGTCCGACGCGGCAGCGCGTCGCTTTGGCCGAACTTCTGTTTGCCAAGGGTGACCGCCATCTGACGGCGGAGCGGCTGCATGAAGAAGCGGTGAGCAATAACGTGCCGGTTTCCCTGGCGACTGTCTACAACACCCTGCACCAGTTTACCGAAGCTGGATTGCTGCGCGAAGTCGCTGTAGAGGGGGCTAAAACCTATTTCGACACCAATACCTCCAACCACTATCATTTTTTCTACGAGCCGGACGGTGTTCTGATGGACATTCCGACGGACGGGTTGAATGTTGAGGGGCTGCCGGAGCCGCCTGAAGGCATGGCCGTATCGCGCGTTGACGTGCTTGTGAGGCTGGTAAAAAAATAAGCCTGTGTGCTGAGTGCGCTCAGAATGATGGTTATTTATAGGTCCATGACCTAACCATCACTTCAGTTCCTCACCCCGATAAACACCCCACAGTTTTTCCTGCTGTATCCAGCCGGTATATTTCCCAATGGAGAAGTTGCACCATTTGCCGTCGCATTTGTAAATTGAACCCAGTACGCCGGGCTCAAGTTGAGCGACCAGGTCAGATCCTGAAGATGCGCCGTCAAGCAGTTTGACTGTCTGGCGCTCTTTCACCCATGGCATCACAAGAGCGGTGCGGCGTCCCGACAGCAGGGCGTGGAATACCCAGCCTTCGGAGCCTTCACTATCGCGGATTTGACGCCAGTTCTCGAATTCGGCAATGACCTCGACAGGCAACCCGGCGCGCGTAAAAACCCACGCGACGGAATGCTCGATGCTTGGTCCCTTGCGGACATTGACGCGGTTCGATTTTAGGCTGACAAAGCGGGGCACCTGTAAGCCGCTGCCCCCGGTTTTGACGGCCACTTTCAAGTCCTTCGCCGCACTGACGGGCTGTCCGGCGGGCGAAATTGCCAGCGCCAGAGTCGTCAGCACGATCTGAAAAACCCGTTTCAATTTCATATTTCCTGGCCGCGGTAATGTCTGTCTCTCAGAGCGCTGAGCGTTCCCGGCCTAAATGGCATATGGTGCTTGAATAGCGTGCCGGCAAATAGTTGCGATAAAATGATGAACCAAAGATGGCTAATATGGCCATATGGCACTTTGTTTTATCGCGGTCCATCTGATAAACAAGCGGCGCATGACCAGATCAGGTTATGATCTTATGATTATATGCATGATAAAACGAAGCTGGAGAACAGTATGAGCGCAAAGAAACCGCACGTTGTCATTACCCGTAGACTGCCGGATGTCGTTGAGACACGCATGCGTGAGCTGTTCGACGCGCAGCTGAATATCGACGACAGCCCAATGTCACGGGATCAACTCATTGCCGCAATGGCAAAGGCGGATGTGTTCGTGCCGACCGTGACGGACCGGATCGATGCCGGGGTTTTGAGCCAGGCAGGCGATCAGTTGAAGCTCATCGCCAATTTCGGGACGGGCGTCGACAATATTGATCTGGATACCGCCCGAAATCGCGGCATCATCGTAACCAATACGCCGGGCGTTCTGACCGAAGACACGGCCGATATGACCATGGCTCTTATTCTGGCGGTGCCGCGGCGGCTGTCGGAAGGTGCGCGCTTTCTGAGAAATCCCGAGAACAAATGGGATGGCTGGTCGCCGACCTGGATGCTGGGCCACCGTATATTCGGCAAGCGGCTCGGCATCATCGGCATGGGCCGTATCGGACAGGCTGTTGCGCGCCGCGCCAAACCTTTCGGTCTGCAAATCCACTACCACAACCGTCACAAGGTGGCGGAGGATGTCGAGCAGGAGCTTGAGGCCACTTACTGGGACAGCCTCGACCAGATGCTTGCCCGCATGGATATCATTTCGGTCAATTGCCCGCATACGCCGGCAACGTATCATTTGCTGTCCGCGCGGCGTTTGAAATTGCTCAAGCCCGATGCCTATATCGTCAACACCTCCCGGGGTGAAGTCATCGACGAGAATGCCCTGGCACGCATGGTTGAAACCGGACAAATTGCCGGCGCCGGGCTGGATGTGTTTGAGCATGAGCCAGCGGTAAACCCCAAACTGTTGCAAAGTGAAAGTGTGGTTGTGCTGCCGCATCTGGCCTCGGCAACCCTGGAGGGGCGTATTGACATGGGCGAGAAGGTCATAATCAACATCAAGACCTTCCTCGATGGGCATTCGCCTCCCGACCGGGTTCATCCAGCGATGCTGTAGATCAGGCTCAGGTCCTGCTTGCGTTTATGTCACCTAGGCGGCCGCGGTCCCGGTGCCCCGTGTTTGCAGGAATCCTATAAAGTCCTCCTCCAGCTGCGGTTTGGCGAACAGATAGCCTTGCGCCTCGTCACACCCCAGATTTTTAAGGATATCGAGTTGGGCGGGCGTCTCCACGCCTTCGGCAATGACTTTTAGTCCAAGAGCATGGCCAAGGCGGACTATCGCGGAGCTAATGGCTTGGTGGTCGCTATCCTCAGTCATGTCGATGATGAAGGAGCGGTCTATCTTGAGCCGGTCGACGGGGAAATCTTTCAGCCGGGACAATGATGAATACCCCGTCCCGAAGTCATCGATAGCCAGACCCACACCCAGCTCCTTGAGACTGTTGAGCAAGTCAATGATATTGCCTCGATGGGCCATTGCCGTGCTCTCGGTTATCTCCAACTCGAGTTTATCGGGCATGATGCCGGCCATCTCGATGGCGTGCTTAACTGATTGATAGAGCCCCTGCTGGCGGAAGTGCAGCGGAGAGATATTGACCGCGACAGTGATATCAGCCAGGCCGGCCTCTTCCATTCGCTTGCTGAAAAGGCAGGCTTCGCCCAGCACCCACTCACTGATGGGGATGATAAGACGTGTTGCCTCGGCAGCCTCGATGAACTCACCAGGTGAAACGATACCGCGTTCTGGATGGTTCCAGCGCAGGAGCGCCTCAGCGCCGATCATGCGGCCAGATGCGATGTCAAACTGCGGCTGATAAGCGAGAAGAAACTCGTTATTTTCAACGGCTATTCGCAACTCTTTTTCCACCATCCGCCGCTTTTGCACCTCGCTGTCGATTTCCGCGTCATACAGCCGGTAGGTGCTGCCTCCCTCGGCCTTGGCCTGGTAGAGCGCGATATCGGCGTCACGCAGCAGCTCGTCGGGTCCTTTTGCATCCTGCGGGTAGAAACTGATGCCGATGCTTGTGGCGGTATACACTTCATTTCCCGATAGCTGGAACGGCTCGGCGATCGAATTGATAATGCGGCGCGCAAGATGCTCGACATCGAAGGGTGAACACATATTTGTGGCGATAACAGCAAATTCATCGCCGCCCAGACGCGCGATGGTGTCTGTCTTGCGGCTGGCTTCCACCAGCCTTTTGGCAACCTCAATCAGAAGTTCGTCGCCGGCGGGATGGCCCATGGTGTCATTGATATCCTTGAAACGATCAAGATCGAGAACCATGACCGCAACCAGGGTATCAAGGCGGTCAGCCTGATCTATCGCCTGCTGGAGCCGGTCCTGGATTATGGCGCGGTTGGGAAGTCCGGTCAGAGAATCGGTTTCCGCCATCAGCTTCATTTTGGCTTCCCAATCCTTGCGATCGGAAATATCGGTAATGATACCAACGATACTATCGCCGGTTGTCCGGCGCTCGCTGACACGGACCCAGCGTCCGTCGCTCAATTGTTCATCAAAAGCGACGACGGACGAACGGTGCTTTAAGGTGCGGGCATTGATGGCTTCCTCCAGCGAGATGTCTTCGGGTGCCTTCATGACACCCTTCTGATAGGCATTTGTGAGGAATTCGATGAATGTCGGTTGTTTATCAATTTCTTCGGCGAGTCCCCAATAGATCTCGCGGAATACATTGTTGCACATGACCAGCCGGTCATCTGCGTCCCACAATACAAACCCTCCAGAGATATTCTGTATGGCGTCCTGTTGGACGTTCTGCGCCTGACGCAGGTTTTCCGCCATTTGCAGGGCCACCTTGGATTTGTTCTCCAAGTCGAATTTTAGTACTTCCAGTTCGCCAATGCGCGATTTTAGCGCCTCCCCGGTGTGGAGCAGTTCTCGCTCCTGCTTCACGCGTTCGGTAATATCCCGATAAGACGCGACCATTGAGTCATCACCGATAGGTTTGCCAGAGACCAGGATGACCTGGCCGTTGGGCCGGGTATGCTCATAACTATGGGGCTGAAACTGACGGGCGAGTCCGATCTTACTTTTGACTATTTCTTCCACATCGCCTTCGCCATATTCTCCTTGTTTGGCCCGGTAG
>CAYOEI010000324.1:0-5348 GCA_964402825.1 uncultured Hyphomicrobiaceae bacterium | reverse complement strand
TTCATTAGCTCGTAGAAAACTTTGCCAAAATAATTAGACTGGGGTTTAGCCTACATGGATTCATGTCTGCTTTCGGGGGTAAAGCGGACATAAAATGCAGTGCTGCCGAATGTCTGCTTTTGACCCAAAGCGGACATTCTGCTAGCCGCCCCAAAGCGAGGCTCTCCAGTCCGATCCGACCAATGCTTGTTGTGGCCTGCACCATCCGCAAGGCCGACCACGTAGAGAAGCGTGACCCACGCAATGCTGACAACAAAGCCCGATTAGAGAAGCGGGCATCCAAGACCATTAGCTTGCGCTGAGATGGCAGCGGTTTAGGACGCCAGAATAGGCACAAGGACTGGATTGCCGGATTTCAAGCGATTACACTTTGCCTTGCTAGAAATGCCCCGGGTCGTGGTTATCTGAAACTCCACCCAACCATTTGCGATAAATTGTTTTTGACACCGGGTCGTGAGCTGTAGAGGCAATCGTGTATGTCTAGCAAGGCGAAGGCTGCGTTTATGCACTGGTGTGAGAGCGTGGTCTTGGTTGAGCCCGCAAACCGAATAGATTTTATTGGACCGGGCAGGGCACCAGGAGGATCAGCGGAATGAAAAGAACAACCGCTCTGCGGAAACTGTTGAGTGAGGGCCGGTCGCTCTATGTGCCCGGCTGCTATAATGCACTCAGCGCCAGGATTCTCGATCAGGTCGGTTTTCCGGCCCTCTACATGACCGGCTATGGCACATCGATCTCTCTACTCGGGATGCCGGATGCAGGTCTGGCAACTATGACCGAGATGCATATGAATGCCCGCTATATCGCCAACGCGGTAAAGGTGCCGGTGATCGCGGATTCCGATAATGGTTATGGCAATGCCGTCAACGTCGTTCGCACAGTGAAGGAATATATCCAAACCGGCGTTGCAGCCGTCCACATCGAAGACCAGGTGATCCCCAAACGCTGCGGGCATGTCGCCGGGCGGCGCGTCATCTCCATCGAGGAGGCGTGCGGAAAATACCGCGCAGCCGACTACGCCCGCAAGGAGATCGATCCAGATTTCGTGCTGATCGCACGAACCGACGCGCGCGGCGCGCATGGCGGCAGTCTCGATGACGCGATCGAGCGCGCGAATGCCTATCTAAAGGCCGGGGCGGACCTGGCATTCGTCGAAGGGCCAACCGACGTCGACGAGGTGAAACGCATCTGCGCCGAGGTCAAGGGACCGATCTTCTACAATCAGACGGGTGTCTCTCCGCGCTTCAGCCAGCAGGAACTGGAGGAATTGGGCATCGCCATCACGATCTCGCCCGGCGCGACATTCCGGGCTTCGATGGTGGCGATGTATGATCTGGCGGTCGCGATGCGCGATGAGGGACCGAACGGCGAAAAACGCTTCAACGAAAACTTCAATGAACACGTGATGGGCGACTTCCACACCTTCGCGGGGTTCGACGAGATCATGGAGCTGGAGCGCAAATTCATGCCTGAGGAAGAACTTGCCAAATACGACGATTCCGTCGGCCACCGCCCGCAGGCTGGTGAGTGACGATTGAGGCATCTCAATGACCGGTAAAACGCTCTTCGAAAAAATCTGGGAACGGCACGTCGTCACCGAGCAGCACGGGCAGACCCTGCTCTATATCGACCGCCATCTCTGCCATGACGGCTCATTCGCCGCGTTCAAACGGCTGCGCCAGCGAGAGGTGGTGTTGCGCCGCCCGAACCAGACCTTCATGACGCCGGACCACTACACGCCGACGCATACCGCTTCGCTCGACGATCTCGAAGATCCTCGTGCGCGCGAGATCGCCACCGCGGTGGAAACGAACGCCAAGGAATTCGGCGCCACAGCCTTTCCCTGGGGTGACCGGCGCCAGGGCATCGTCCATGTGGTCGGGCCGGAACAGGGCATCACGCTTCCCGGACTGACCATGGTGTGCGGCGATTCCCACACCTCGACCCATGGCGCGCTAGGGTGCATCGCATTCGGGATCGGATCATCGGAAGTCAGCCATGTGCTGGAGACCCAGACACTATGGCAGAAAACGCCCAAGATCATGCGGATCATTATCGATGGCAATCTCGGATTTGGAGTGACCGCCAAGGATGTGATTCTGGCCATCATCCGCCAAATCAGCGCCTTCGGCGGCACCGGTTACGCAATCGAATATGCGGGTTCCGCGATCCGCAACCTTTCCATGGAAGGTAGGCTGACGATATGCAACATGACCATCGAGGCCGGGAGTCGCTTCGGTATTGTGGCGCCGGATGAAACGACTTTCAACTATATCGAGGGACGCCCTTTCGCGCCGGAAGGCAAAAAGTGGGATGAGGCCCTGGCCTTCTGGCGCACCCTCCCATCCGACGACGATGCCGCCTTCGATGCCGAAGTTTCGCTCGACGGTGAAGCGATTGCGCCAATGGTGACCTGGGGCAATAGCCCGCAGGATGCTATTCAGGTGACCGAGCGGCTGCCAGACCCGGATAAGGAAACCGATCCCGAACGCAAAGCAGCGATGATCGCGGCTTATGATTATATGGATCTGAAACCCGGCATGGCCGTGACCGACATCCGTCCCGACAGGGTCTTCATAGGTGCCTGCACCAATGCCCGGATCGAGGATCTGCGGTCAGCCGCTGCTGTCGCGAAAGGCCGCAAGGCCGTGATCCCGGCGATGGTTGTTCCCGGCTCCGGTCTGGTGCGGGAACAGGCGGAGGCGGAAGGTCTGGACCGGATCTTCACTGACGCCGGTTTCGAATGGCGGCTTTCTGGCTGCTCCATGTGTGTCGGCATGAATGGCGATACGCTCAAGCCAGGTGAACGCTCTGCCTCGACCAGCAACCGGAATTTCCGTGGACGGCAAGGGCCGGGCAGCCGCACACATCTCGTCAGCCCAGCAATGGCGGCCGCGGCAGCCGTTACAGGAACCTTCACCGACGTGCGGAAGTTGAAGGAAGGTGCGTGATATGAAAGCTTTCATCACATTCAAGGGGGCAGGTATCCCGATCGATATCCAAAATTGCGACACCGACCAGATTATTCCGGCACGCTTCCTGCGCTGTGACCCGACCGATGAAGGCTATGACCGCTTCCTGTTTCACGATCTGCGTTTCGCGGAAGATGGCACCGAGAAGGTGGGCTTTATTTTCAATAATCCCGCCTATCGGGATGCAAGCGTGCTCGTCGCTGAAATCAATTGGGGTTGCGGTTCGTCGCGCGAAAATGCCGTCTATGCGCTGGTGGTGAACGGCATCCGCAGCGTCATCGCTCCTAGTTTCGGCGATATCCACTACAATAACTGCATGAAGCACGGGATTTTACCCGTGCGCCTGCCGAAGGCCGGTTGCGACACGCTTCGCCAGCAGTTGCATGATACGCCGGGCGTGGAGATCGCCCTTGATCTCGAAGCGCAAACGGTGACCGGCCCCGATGGGAAAGTCTACAGTTTCGAGATCGACAGGTTCGACAAGCACCGGCTTCTCAATGGTCTAGACGAGATTGGCATGACCCTCGGGCACGATGAGGACATAAAGGCCTTCGAGCACAAGCATCGCGACGACTTTGGCTGGCTTGAGCAATAGACGGTCATGCGCCGTGATCTGCCAAACTACGCTGACCGTCGCCTGTTGGTCTGCCATTAGTAGTATGACGGCAACGCCGAACCATTATTCTCCAATCTTTTTTGGCAATGTCCGCTATTGGCACTAAGCGGACATTCCAGCCCATCAGGATTTATGTCCGCTTTGGGGGGTAAAGCTGAAGTCAGATCATGCTGTGCCCAATGTCCGCTAATGACCCAAAGCTGTCATTGATCGTCATTGACTTTGCAGCGCATGCAACTGAACTGACCTTCCGCTGTAGGGCTTTGGATTGTGTTATTTCAGTCATCGAATACTGTAGTCGCAGCAACCCATACAACTGGGAGAGACCGCAAGCATGACTGAAAAAACCTATCGTATTGGGCAGATCGTCCCGAGTTCGAACGTCACGATGGAGACCGAGATTCCGGCTCTGCTTCGGGCGCGGGAGCAGACGGACCCGGAGCGCTTCACCTTCCATTCAGCGCGGATGCGGATGAAGAACGTGACCAAGGAGGAACTGGCTGCGATGGACGCGGAGTCAGACCGCTGTGCGCTGCAGCTCTCGGACGCCGCGGTCGACGTGATGGGCTACGCCTGTCTGGTAGCGATCATGAGCGTGGGCAAGGGCTATCACCGCGAATCGGAAGCGCGGCTGTCGGAGGTTGCCGGCGAGAACGGCCGCCCCTGCCCGGTGGTCAGTTCCGCCGGAGCATTGATCGACGGGCTGAACGCGCTCGGCGCGAAGAAGATCGCGATCATTACCCCCTATATGAAGCCGCTGACCAAGCTTGTGGTCGACTATATCGAGCATGAAGCGATCGAGGTGATCGATGCCATCGCGCTCGAGATCCCCGACAATCTGGAGGTGGCGGCACAGGACCCCCGCCAGCCGGCCAGCCTTTACAAGCGGCTCAATGTAAAAGGCGCGGACGCGATCGTGGTATCGGCGTGCGTGCAAATGCCGTCGCTTGCCTCGATCCCGATGGTGGAGGAAATGTCGGGACTACCGGCGGTGTCGGCCTCCGTCTGCACCACCTACCGGATGCTGAAGGCGCTGGGCTTGCGGACCACCGCGCCTGGCGGTGGCACTTTGCTCAGCGGGCATCTTGACGAGGTGCAGCAGGTCGCTTGAGGAAGGGTCGTGGGCCGATCAATGCGAGCATCTAGTTTGTGGATTAAATCCTGCCTACTTCGGCGGTTGTGAATACTGGTCTTATTACCAATTCATCGCTGTCACTGGCGGTCCAATGTCAGTTTCTGGCCCGAAGCAGCTGTTCTGGGTCACAAGGATTTACGTCCGCTATTGGGGGTAAAGCGGAAGTCGGATCGACCTCAACTTAATGTCTACTTTTGGCGCTGATCAGACCATCGAGGCCACGGTCGGTTAGGTCCGTTGTCAGATGCGTTGCCGACATTCGAAACGAAATGTCCGTTTTATTGAGGATTTCGTCTACCGAGCACGCCCATGGCGGGCCTCGCCGGGACACCTAGCTCCAAACCGCTCGAGCTGTCCGGCACAGTAACTCGAGCTTTTTGCGTTGGTCCTCCACCGAAAGGTTGTTACCAACGATGGACGTGGAAAACCCACACTGTGGGCTGATTGCGAGACGCTCGAGAGCAACATGGCTCGTCGCTTGTTCGATTCGCTTGACCAGCTCCTGCAACGACTCGAGCTTCGCCCGTTTCGTGCTGATCAGTCCCAGCACCACCATGCGATCGTCGGGTATCTCACCAAGCGCGTCAAAAGTCCCGGATCTCGGATCGTCGTACTCAAGCAGCAG
>CAYOEI010000323.1:0-5564 GCA_964402825.1 uncultured Hyphomicrobiaceae bacterium | reverse complement strand
GACGCCGTGGAAAGTGTTGTCGGCGGGAACGAAGACAAGAGCGCCATTTGATTCAAACGGTGACTGGGTCACATGCTGCTTGTCGGCATCATAGATGTCGGTGCCGAGTTGCTTGTGAGACTCCTCCTTCGACACATAGAGCAGCATGGTGAAATTCTTCACGCCAAGATCGGAATGGGGCTGAAGCCAGAACCCGCCGGTATCTTGCGCATATTCAATGCGTAAATACGTGCCGTCCAGGTTGGTACCGAATTTGCTCTCAATTATGTCAATCACTCGCTTGTCTTGAAAGGCTTGCGAAAAGGCTTCGCAGTGAGCGTATTTCTTACGGTTCTCGACGTCGAAATATGTGCGGGTGGCGTTGTGCAACTCGCGCTTGCCGGAAACACCTCCCAGTTCAGGCGCTTCAAAAGGCAAATCGAGAATGTTGACAAGGGTGTCTTCCGGTAAACAGCCGGTCAGGAACCAGTGGCGATAAGGTGTTTCGTTCTGCTGGCTTTGCTCGAAACTTTTGAGCAGGCTGTGAACGACATCTTCGGCTGTACTCGTCATTAAAAAACCCTCCTCGCTCCATTCGAGCGGTTGCGAGCGCGTTGTGTAACACCAGCGCAAGAGAGTATGCAATTGACCCGCTGTCGCAGGCAAATATCGAGGGGAGCGGGTGGTTAAGTCAATAGGGTAGGGAAGCTAATTGAACTGTACCCATCGGGCGTGAGTCTCTGCAATCTTGTCCTGAAGCGGCAAATTGTGATTATCCACAGTTTGCTCACAGGTTTCCTCGCTCCTCAGGCACTGTGCCATCAATTCAAGCAGCGACGCATGGAGCTGGCGTTCGCTCTCCATTTGCGGAGGATTTTTCGCCAGGAAGTCCAGTAAATCTGCATAGTCCGGCATGTACTTACCTTGTCACTTTTTCAAAACGCCACCCGCAAGACTTATGCGACGAGTCGTGTGTCTAAACTTTGTCATTGATGAGGAAACATCATGGCGGGAGTTGAGGTCAGAAGTGTCTTTAAACTTGCAGAACAAGCAGACTCCAGGCTAGGCGAGGGGGCTGGCCCCGCTTGGTTTCACGCTTGTTTCCACTCATGCCTGGAAAGTCAGACCTGTGAGCCTGTTTGCAGAAATCCTGACGACGGTGACATTACCGATAGTTGTGCTGATGGCGCTGGGCTGGTTCATCCAGACACGTCTTGATCTCAATGTACGAACCCTCAGCAAGCTGTTGCTCAATGTCATTTTGCCTTGTGCTCTGTTTAATTTCCTGACGAGTGCTGAATTGCCTTTGAGAGAAGTCTGGCCAACTGTTTGGTTCACCATCGCGCAGTTTGTTTGTTTCGCAGCTCTGGGCTGGGCAATAGCAGCATTGTGCCGGGTGCGGGCTGAATTGCGTCCATTGATCGCTCTGGCGTTCGCATTCGCGAATTCAGGAAATTTCGGCTTACCCGTCGCGCAACTGGCATTTCCGCCGGACTATCTGCTGCACCAAACATTGATCGTCTCGCTCCATTCCATCGCGATCGTGCCCTATGGAGTGCTGCTGCTTGCGCGCCAGAGTGGTGGGCTTGGGCAGTCCATTCGCGCCCTGTTGACCTCTCCGATGCTTTTGGCCGTTGCCGCGGGCATCATGGTCAAGGGTTTGGATATTGAATTGCCACTCATGATAACCAATCCGATCAAGATCATTTCAGGGGCATATATCGCCATTGCTCTGTTCACGCTGGGCGCCCAACTTGCTGAAACACGCTTTTCTTTGTCGCATGCACCGGTGTGGCTTGCTGTCGGTTTGAAAATGCTGCTGGCGCCAGCGCTTACATGGGGCGTCTTGCTGCTAATCGGATTTGAGGCGGGGCTTATCGATCTGCTGGTCGTCGCTGCTGCGGCGCCGGTGGGTATTCTGATGGCGATCTTTGCCACCGAATATGAACGCGCGCCGGACATCGCTGGCGCCATGGTTTTGATATCGACGGTTCTCAGTCCAATTACCGTAACCGCATGGATATGGCTCATGCGAGTGACTTAAAGAAAATACCCGGCATTCTGCTTCATCACATTTGGCGCAATAGCTTTGCAATGATATTGCGTTGTGCCGAATGGAATCGCTTACTAAGGTGAGCGCCGTTTCCTATTTTGAAGGTGCTTAAGAAAATGATTGATCTTTACACTTGGTCGACGCCGAACGGGCGAAAGGTGTCGATTATGCTTGAGGAATGCGGGCTGGAATACAAAGTGCATCCCATCAATATCTCTATGGATGAACAGCATCACCCCGACTTTCTCGCGATTGGACCTAACAACAGAATTCCCGCCATCGTCGATACCGACAATGGATTCTCCCTCATGGAGTCCGGTGCTATCCTCATGTACCTTGCCGAGAAAACGGGAAAATTCTGGCCGTCTGATTTTGAAGCCAAATGGCGCACGGTTGAATGGCTGATGTGGCAAATGGGCGGCGTTGGTCCGATGATCGGGCAGGCGCACCATTTCCTAAAGAACAACAAGGGCGTGAGTGAATATTCCGAACAGCGCTACCATGATGAAGCCGTCCGGTTGTATGGCGTTCTTGATCGGCGCCTGGAGGATAATGAGTATATGGCCGGCGCCGAATATACCATTGCTGACATCGCCACCTGGCCATGGATTTCGCGTTTCGAATGGCACGAAGTTGATATGAACGAATTTCCCAACGTGGTGCGCTGGTACAAGGCTATCGCGGCCCGCCCAGCGGTTGAAAAAGGCTATCATATACCGGTTAAACAACCCGATGGCATTCCGCTTCCATATTAAAAAATCCGAGACAGGCCATGCAGGCCAGACAGTGAAGGCTATATCCATGACCGCCACGCATGATTTTTACGGTGTAATCTCACCCATTCTGACACCTTACGGTGACGATGGTGCGCCCGATGCGGCGCGCTACGTGGCCCATGCCAAATGGCTGCTGAACGATGGCTGCACGGGATTAGCGCCTTTTGGCACAACAGGTGAGGCCAACTCGCTTGGGCTGGCGGAGCGGATGAGTATGCTTGACGCGCTCATTGATGGCGGAATTGACCCTAAAATCCTGATGGCGGGCACAGGGCTGTGTGCACTTAGCGATACGGTGACAGTTAGCCGTCATGCGATGGAGCGGGGCTGCGGCGGTGTTATGATGCTGCCGCCTTTCTACTACAAGGCGGTCTCTGACGATGGACTGTTCGCCTATTATTCGGAAGTGATTGAGCGGATTGGCGATGAACGTCTTAAAATTTACCTCTATCACATCCCGCCCGTTTCCCAGATTGGTCTGTCGGTGGATCTGGTTGGGCGGCTTATCAAGGCCTATCCCGATACGGTTGTTGGCCTGAAGGATTCATCAGGCGACTGGGATAACACCAAGGCGCTGCTTGATGCCTATCCGGATTTTACGATTTTCCCCGGGTCGGAAATCTTCCTGCTGAAGGGTATGCGCAATGGCGCCGCCGGGTGCATTACCGCAACCGGCAATGTGAATGCGCGCATGATCCGGGGCGTCTATGACAATTGGCAAGGTGCTGAGGCTGATGCGCTGCAGGAAGAAATCACGAATCTGCGCAAAACCATTCAGACACGCCCCATGATTCCAATGCTCAAGGCAATCGTTGCACATTTCAACAATGATCCGGGGTGGCTCAATATCCGCGCGCCGTTCCTGCAACTTGATGCCAATGAGGCGCAAGCGGGTATTGATGAGTTGACGGAGCAATATGGGTTTGAGCTGAAGGCGGCCTAGGAGTTTCAAGCTTACTCGGTCATCCACTCGCTGCACTTGGGCCCCTCGGTGTTTCCCCACGGCATGATTGGTACAGTGGATGTGGAATTCTGCGGACTGCCTTCGATCAGTTTATCTGTGTAGATGAGGTACACAAGCACGTTGCGCTTGGCGTCACACCCGCGCACGACCTGAACCTTCTTGAAAAACAATGATCGGCGATCCCGGTACACTTCCGCGCCTTGCTCGAATTTTTCCTTGAACTTCACAGGTCCAATCTGCCGGCAGGCCAGCGATACGTCGGATAACTCTTCAGCAACGCCAAGCCAGCCCGACCACCCGCCCTTTTCCGGTATTGTAAAATGGCATGCGACACCCTCTACAATCGGGTCATCGATCGCATATGTCGCCAGTTTATGGTCGGGTGACAGAAGCTTCCAGACAGTCGTTTTTTTGAAGATCAGATCAGGTTCGCCGGCAGCAGATGCCGGGGTGATGAATAAAGCCACGCTCATCATTAGCCAAAGGGCAAGGTGCAGCATATTTGTGTATCCTCTGGGGGGCAGGCAAACCTGCCGGTGATTTGATATATATCTGGGGTTTGCGCGTGCGCGATCAAGCATCAATTTATGGACCGCTCTTAGCAGATGGACATTGAATTGAGTTGGAAAAGGGAGTCAATCCTGGACTGACCCCCTTCTCAAGTTTTTGGCACTTACCGGCGCTTCAAATTATCCAGGGCCGGTGCTGATTTGGCCAGCCGTACGAGGTTGATGAACTCGGCGCGATAACCGAACTCGTCCTTGCCCTTGGCGCCCTGGGCTAGAGCAATCACATCATCATAACTGTAAGAGCCGGTATATTGTCCGCCCTTCAGGATTTGCCCGTAGGCGGCGACAGCGGTTGCGAAGCGGGCCTCAGCCGGCGCGGAATTGAGCGACGTAAAGTCAGCCTCCGTTCCAACCGGCGTAGTGATGAGCTTGCTTTTATCCTCCTTGGGCAATTTGTAGCGGATTTTCAGGAAGGCATATTCGTCCGTCTTGCCCATTGGTGGTTTTTTTGCCGAAGACCCATAGCGAAGTTTATCGACTGAGAGGGACTTGCTGCCGGCCGGCGTGATCTCATAGATCGCAGTGACCCGGTGTCCTGCGCCGATGTCGCCCGCATCGACCTTGTCATTGTTGAAGTCTTCGCGTTTGAGCATCCGCGTCTCGTAACCAATCAGCCGGTATTCAGCGACCTTGAGCGGATTGAATTCAACTTGAAGTTTCACATCCTTGGCGATTGGGAAGAGGGTTGAACTAGCTTCCTCGACCAGAACTTTCCTGGCCTCGCTCAGCGTATCGATATAGGCGGCATTGCCATTGCCGTTCTGGGCAAGGGTTTGCATCAGGGCATCGTTATAATTGCCGCGGCCAAAGCCCAGCACGGAGAGGAAGACACCGCTCTTGCGCTGGCGCTCAACAAAGCTTTTGAGTTCATTGCGGTCGGTAATGCCCACATTGAAATCACCGTCGGTCGCCAGAATGACGCGGTTGACGCCGTCTTTATTCAAATTCTGCCGTGCCAGTTCATAAGCCTGGCGGATACCTTCAGCGCCCGCGGTTGAGCCGCGAGAGTGCAGCTTATTGAGGGCGCCCAGGATTTTTGCCTTGTCCTTGACTTGTGTCGGCTCAAGCACCGTTCCCGCGCTTCCCGCATAGGTGACGATGGCCACCGTGTCTTCGGGACCAAGGGTGTCGAGCAGGAGCTTCATCGAATTGATGACAAGGGGTAATTTATTGGGGGCATTCATGGAACCCGACGTGTCGAGCAGGAACACCAGATTGGAGTG
>CAYOEI010000322.1:0-17747 GCA_964402825.1 uncultured Hyphomicrobiaceae bacterium | reverse complement strand
ACGCATGAAAACCGGAAACTCCATCGTAAAAGCCATACTCAAGGCTCCTATCATCCTTTATCGCTATACGCTGTCCGTATTTGCCGGGCGCGAGTGCCGTTATCTCCCGACCTGCTCGGACTATGCCGAACAGGCCATCGAGAAGAACGGTCCATGGAGAGGGGTGTGGCTGGCGCTGTCGCGTTTCTGGCGTTGCTCTCCATGGGGGAGCAGCGGTTTTGATCCGGTCCCCGATCTAATCGATCAGCACCATCCATGGTGGGCTCCTTGGCGTTATGGCCACTGGAGCGGGGCGCATATCAAAAGCAAACTTGACAACACCCCTTAGACTCGCGCATTGCGAAGCGGCAATTTGTGTCCCCGAAGCGGGGCCAAATCCATCTTACCTGCCTGGTGTGCAGTGAGTGAGAGGAGAGGAAAATGGTTTCCCTTACATTCCCCGATGGCAATTCGCGTGAATTCGATGACGGCGTGACCGGTATTCAGGTCGCGGAGTCTATTGCGAAATCGCTGGCCAAGAAGGCTGTGGCGATTGTCATCGATGACGCATTGAGCGATCTTGGCGACCCGATAAAACACGATGCGCATATCCAGATTATCGCCCGCGATGATCCTGAGGCCCTGGAACTTATCCGTCACGATGCCGCTCATGTGATGGCGGAAGCCGTGCAGCAACTCTTTCCCGGCACCCAGGTCACCATCGGTCCAGTGATCGAGAATGGTTTCTATTACGATTTTGATCGCGAAGAGCCGTTCACGCCCGAAGACCTCCCCAAGATCGAAAAGGAAATGCGCAAAATTATTCAGCGCGGGTCGCCCTTCACCAAGGAAGTCTGGAGCCGCGATAAAACCAAACAGGTCTTCAAGGAAAAGGGCGAGGACTACAAGATCGAGCTCATCGACGCCATTCCTGAAGGCGAGGACTTGAAAATTTATGCTCAAGGGGAGTGGTTTGATCTTTGCCGCGGACCGCATATGCCCACGACTGCTAAAGTTGGCACTGCGTTCAAGCTGCTGAGCATCGCCGGAGCCTATTGGCGCGGGGATTCCAACAATCCCATGCTCCAGCGCATCTACGGTACGGCGTGGGCGTCCGATAAAGACCTCCAGGCCTACCTCACCATGCTGGAGGAGGCGGAGAAGCGCGATCATCGCCGGCTGGGCCGTGAGATGGATTTGTTTCACTTTCAAGAAGAAGCGCCAGGTTCAGTCTTCTGGCATGCAAAAGGGTGGACGCTGTTTCAGGCGCTCATCAACTATATGCGGCGGCGGCAGGACGAGGCGGGATATCTGGAGGTGAATTCACCGGACATGATGGACAAGGCCCTGTGGGAAAAATCAGGGCATTGGGAAAAATTCGGAGAGAACATGTTCACCACCGTTACCCCGGATAAGCGCGTTTATTGCTGCAAACCAATGAACTGCCCGGGGCATGTTCAAATCTTCAAGTATGGTCTTAAGAGTTACAAGGAACTCCCGATAAAAATTGCTGAATTTGGCAAAGTACATCGCTATGAACCATCGGGCGCACTGCATGGAATGCTGCGCGTTCGCCACTTCACCCAGGACGATGCGCATATCTTCTGCAGCCATGAACAGATCACGGAAGAATGCGTCAAGGTCAACACCCTGATGCTGTCGATTTATCGCGATTTCGGCTTTGAAAATGTTGTCATCAAATACTCGGACCGGCCGGAAAATCGCGTCGGATCCGATGAGATTTGGGATCAGTCCGAGGCGGCGCTGAAAACCGCTGTTGAGGCCGCCGGGCTGGACTATGAGCTCAATCCCGGGGAGGGCGCGTTTTACGGACCAAAACTCGAATATGTCCTGCGCGACGCCATTGGCCGTGATTGGCAATGCGGCACGCTGCAGGTCGATTTGAATCTACCCGAACGCCTTGGCGCATTTTATATCGGGCAGGACGGCGAGAAACACACTCCCGTCATGCTCCATCGCGCCATGTTCGGCTCGCTGGAGCGTTTTACCGGAATTTTGATCGAACAGCATGCGGGGCATTTCCCCCTGTGGCTGGCGCCGCTTCAGGTGGTCGTGGCAACCATTGTATCGGACGCTGACGAATATGCAGGAAAAGTGCTGGAAGCATTGAAGAAAGCTGGCCTGCGCGGCGAGGTTGATGTGCGCAACGAGAAAATCAACTACAAGGTGCGTGAGCATTCGGTTGGTAAGGTGCCTGTGATGTTTGTCTGCGGTAAGCGCGAAGCGGAAGAGGGCACCGTTTCCATTCGCCGCCTTGGGTCGCGTGATCAGAAGGTGTTGCCGCTTGAGGAGGCGATTGCGGCGCTGGCGGAAGAAGCCGTGCCGCCTGATTTGCGCCCCGGCTATAAAGCCGAAGCGGCCTGATCATCGATCTATCGCTTGGCTGTTTGCAGCTCCCTAAGGAGACTACTGGATCACGACTTCTATCTGCTTTGAATCGCCAGACTCAATTGAAAATTCGCGTGTGTAGCTCTTGTTATTGTGCCGGGCGAGTACGCTGTAATTCCCGGCTGCTAAAATATGCGTGGGTAAGGCTCCAGCGCTTTCCTTCACCACATCACCTCCCGGGGTGAGAATATTCCACTGGGTGTTTGCCAGCGCTTCACCACCGGACTGAGTGACCAGCTTGAGTGTAATTTTGGCGGCTCTGTGGTTGATCGTTGCGTCGGTCAGTCTTCCCGGCTCCACGGTCACGTCCGCGCGCACCACGGCATTGGCGCCGCCATAAGTGCTGACCACGTGGTAAGAGCCTGCATTCAGTCTCAGGACGACGCCGGGTTTGGCGTCTTTCAAAATCAGTTTGCGATTGCCTGACTGATCGGTCTCGGTTTCGTCCGCAAACAGATCATAGCGCACCGAGTTGGGTGCGATCGGGCCGCCTTGTATGTTGATTGCGCCAAGCCGCAGACCGCCGGCATTGAGAATAAAAAATTCCTGCAAGGCCCGGCCGCGTTCAACATCGATATCCTTTATGAGGTTCACCATGCCGTAAGCAGCCGCAATACGGTATGAACCTGGTTTCAGAGCGGCTGTGGGAGTGGGTTCCTGGAAGGTATCCACAAGTTCGTATTTACCGTCCTTGGTCTTTTTATTCTCGTAGACCCACCATATCAGCCCGGATTTGATGATTGCGCCGCCATCGACCGTTCGCGCGGAAAGCGTCACGGGAACGGATACTGCCGACCTTGCGCTCTTTTGGGCGGCGCCCTTGTCAGCTGTAGCGGGATTTTGCTGCTGTTGTTGAACCGCTTCCGGTACCGCGCCGGTTGTAATCGGATCGCTTTGCTGCACTGGTTGCGGGGCTTGAGCTGTCTTTGTTGGCTTTGCCGTTGGCATGGCAGGGGCGGGTTGAGGGGCCTTTGCAGCCGAAATTGGTGCAGCCGGAATCGGTTCAGCTGGCATCGCCGGGGCTGGCGTCGCCGAGGTCTTTTCAGGTTCGATCGAAGCAATCTTCGGCATTGGTGTTGTGGTTGCGGCCTTGAACGCTGCGCTTAGACCTGCCGTCAGCTCGGTTTCATTTTTCGCGATGGAAAATGTACCGCCCGTTATGTCCGCCAGGCATTTTAGCGCGGTGAGTTTGGTTTTGGATTTGGCGTCAAAAGCAATCGCGTGAATCGTCAAATCATTGCCTTGGCGCTGTAAATCTGCAGCCGTATCGCATGGATTGGCCTTGCAATTGTCCAGGCCGTCCGCAAGCAGGATCAGATTTGTCCGCTGCTTCTTGTAGCGCGCGGCCTTGGCCGCTTTTATCAGTGAAGCGGATATCGGGGTTGACCCCTTCGGTTTTACCAGATTGACCGTGCTGGAAATTTTAGATGCCTTATAGGGCGCCATCTGCAGCAACAATTCGACGTCCTTGCATCCGGTTGACAGCCGGTGGCCATAAGATACGAGGCCAAAGTTCATTTTGTCCGCGAATTGCTTGGAAATGACGCCAATTGCGTTGCGCGCACTGACCACCTTGTTCACGCCATTGATCTGGCCCCACATGCTGCGTGAGGAATCAAGGATCAGCATGATATTGGGTTTTGATTTGGATTCCGCGGCATTAACCTGGCTTGCTGCAGGAAGAGTGGAATATCCCAAAGCAGCCATCATGAGAGAAGGCGCAAGGTACTTGCGAAGCATGGCCAGAGGCGCCATCGGTGGTCTCCCGAAAGATTTGTTACCAGACGAATGAATCACAATATCCGGGCCAGTTTATACCACTATACCCCCTGTTGGGTTTGTTTCTTCGCGTGAGAATGGCATTAAATGCGCATCCCCTGTAGAACCGGTTTGAGCCGCTGCCCCAAACGGGCCCGTTTAGTCGAAACTTTCTCTAAGTTGTGCTGACGAAAATGATATTACCCATATCGCCCTCAAAACTATGATGACCATACGCAATGTCTGAAACCACCATGGAACTGCTTTTGGCCAGGCGCTCTGTTGTGGCCAACAAGCTGGGTGCGCCGGGCCCGAATTCCGGGCAATTGCAAAAAATACTCACTGCCGCTGCGCGTGTGCCCGATCATAAGAAACTGAACCCCTGGAGATTTATCGTTTTCCAGGATGAAGCGCGTAAAAAATTTGGCGAGATTCTTAGAGATATCTTTGAGAATACGGATAAAGATGCAAGCGCGATGCGGCGGGAGACCGAGGCCGGCCGGTTTATGCGCGCGCCTGTCGTCATTGCCGTCATTTCTCATATTATCGCGGGCAAGAGCGTACCGGAATGGGAGCAGATACTTTCATCTGGAGCCGTGTGTCAAAATCTGCTCATCGCCGCAAACGCCAGCGGTTTTTCAGCCCAATGGATTACCGAGTGGTATGCATATGACGCTCATGTCCTGAAGGCTCTGGGAGTACAGGAGAATGAACGCATTGCCGGGTTTATCTATATCGGCACCGCGCGTGAACTCCCTGTTGAGCGTGACAGACCTAAATTGGATGATATCGTCACATTCTGGCAAGCGCCCCCAAAGGACTGAAAAAGTTTTCCCCGCGTACAGCCAACGGAGATATTCCAAGTGTTCTATTCAACCGATGAAAACAAGCACGGTTTGAAACATAATCCATTCAAGGCCCTGGTTGCGCCCAGGCCAATAGGATGGATATCCACATTATCGGGAGAGGGTGTGATCAATCTTGCGCCCTACAGTTTCTTCAACGGCGTTTCAGATGTGCCGCCCTTTGTGATGTTTTCATCCGCGGGCGCTAAGGACAGCTTGCGGAATATCGAACAAACGGGTGAATTCGTCTGCTCGCTCGCCACCTATGCGCTCAAGGATCAGATGAACAAAACGTCAGCTGGCGTCGGGCCGGAGATTGATGAAATGAAGATGGCTGGATTAACGCCAGCGGCCAGTGCCCTCGTCAAACCTCCTCGCGTGGCTGAATCACCCGTAGCGCTGGAGTGTACGCACCACAAGACGATACCGCTTCCAGCCAGCGAAACCACGCAACATGACGGGTATATCATGGTCATCGGGCGCGTTGTGGGCATTTATGTGGACGACAGCGTCATCACCGACGGTTTGGTCGATGTGACCAAGATCCGTCCGATCGCGCGGCTCGGTTATATGGATTATGCGGTTGTAGACAGCGTCTTTTCCATGGAGCGGCCCTAAGAACGGCCAGCGCGTTCCAGTAATTTTTTTGCAATGATCAGATGCGGCCGGTCAATCATCGAACCATCAAGATTGATGACGCCGGCGTCTGGCTCAGCCTCGAATGCAGCCAGGATTTTGCTGGCCTGGGCGATTTCCTCATCGCCCGGCGTAAAAGCCTCATTGATGATGGGAACCTGATCGGGATGTATTGCCAGTTTTCCTGAAAACCCATCGGCGGCAGCGCGTTTCGCATTTTTCTTCAGCCCATCCAGGTCGCGGAAATCAGGGTATACCGTGTCGATGGCATGAATTCCGGCGGCAGAACCGGCACACAGGCATAAGGTGCGCGCCAGCTGCATAGGGTAACGGTAGGAGCCGTTGTCCTCTCTGCTGGTATGCGACCCAAGGCCGGCGGCCAGGTCCTCGGAGCCCCAGGTGATGCCCGTAACGCGCGGACCGCATTTCTGAAAAGTCGGCATGTTGAGCAGGGCCGCGGGAATTTCAGGCGCGATGACAAGAATGGAAATGCTTCGAGCTTCCACGCCCGCCTCGGATTCAAGATCATCAAGCATGGAGGCAAGGTCATCGACGTCAGCAACTGAGCGTGCTTTTGGCAGCATGATTCCCGCCGGACGCGCTGGCACGATAGCTTCTATGTCCGCACGCGCCCACTGCGTCTCCAGATCATTTATGCGCACATAGAGCGGGGGTAATGCAGTGCGGTTTGTTTGCTGTGACAGAAACGCGGTTACATTTTCACGCGCCGCAGCCTTGGCGTTTGCCGCAACCGCATCTTCCAGATCAATCAGGATCACATCCGCTCCCGATGTCAGGCATTTGGCGAGTTTGCGATCGCTATCGCCGGGTGTAAAAAGAAGAGAGCGCATGATCTGACTTAATCCTTGTTTTTCTTATGCATAAACGCCTGGCGTTTGCAGGTTGCGACCAGCACATCGTCCTGATTGAACGCCTGGTGTTCAAATTCAACGATGCCGGCATCGGGGCGCGATTTGCTTTGCCGCTTGGCAATCACCCTGGTTCTGACGTGTAGCGTGTCTCCCTGAAAAACCGGGGCGGGGAAGCGCACATCGGTCATGCCCAGATTAGCGATTGTCGTGCCAAGGGTGATGTCGCTGACTGAAATACCAACCATCAACCCGAGCGTAAAATAACTGTTCATCAGGGGTTGTCCGAACTCTGTCTGTGTTTCGCAGTAATGCCTGTCGATATGAAGCGGCTGCGGGTTGTGTGTCAGCGCACTGAACAAAGTGTTGTCCATTTCGGTAACGGTACGTCTTATCGGGTGTTCAAATTCCTGATCAGCCTCAAAATCCTCAAAATGCATTCCGTTCATCTGTTGCCTCTCAGCTTATTGTGTCGAGCCATTGCGACATTAGGATTAACGCCGCGTTTACTATGATTCACTAGCTTTAATAACGTACAGGGTATGCCGATTCTGCCAATGATATTGCGACTGTACGAAGAAATGAAAGGCCTGCATGTCTCTGATATCCGCCACTCAAGTGCCGCAGAGCATTTCCAATGCGATTAAGAAGGCGAGCAAAGCCACAGGCGCGGATTTTTCCTATTTGCTGAAAACAGCGGAGCGCGAAAGCTCTTTCAACAATAGCGCGAAAGCAAAAACATCATCCGCTGCAGGTCTTTTTCAGTTCATTGAGAGCACATGGCTGAAGACCGTAAAAGAGGTCGGAAACAAATTTGGACTAGGCAAATACACACCGCATATTTTCCAAACCCGAAGCGGCCGCCTCTATGTGCCGAACCAGAAGCTGCGCCAGGAAATTCTGCAGTTACGGCATAATCCCGAAGTATCGGCGACAATGGCGGGTGCTTTTACGCAGAAAAATTCCGAAATAATTACATCGGCAATAGGCCGCAAACCCAGCCAGGGTGAACTCTATATTGCCCATTTTCTGGGCCCCAAAGGGGCATCGGACCTGATTTCCAAAGCGGACAAAAGACCCAATGCCCGCGCCGACCGGATGTTTCCGAAAGCCGCGCGGGCCAACAAATCGATCTTTTATTCTCACGGAAAACCTCGCTCAGTTTCGCAAGTCTATAAGGTTCTGGTTCGCGATCATGCAAATTTACAGGCTACTGCTACAGCAAGTGTAAGCACCCCTCGTAAAGCGGCCGCAGTGGCGCCTAAGGCGCCAATCTGGAAGACCGTCATATCGCCGGCCAAGCAAGCGCCTCAATCAACTCAGCTGGCTCAGGCGCAACCGGCCAGGCCCGTTGCTCCCATCAAAATGGATAAGTTGGCGGGGGAGCCCGTCTCATTCTTTTCCTACCCGCCCGAGCCCGCAAAAAGTCCCGCCAATCCTCTGGTGCACAAAGTATCTATTTACCCGCCAATGCCTGTTCCGCTCGATGGTTTTTCAGGTGTCGAGGCGGTCATCCTTCCCAATCCTGCGTATGGCGCTAAAAATAATCAGATAACAGGGCTGGCCGGACAGAGAAATTCACCAATAGCAAAGCACGCCAAAATCGCGGCGTTAACGCATACGGGATTGATGATTGCACCTCAGACCATGAGTGATGCGACGCCGGGTAGTCTTGGACTATGGACAACGATAGTGCGTCCTCCTGCAAGTGAGTCAGAGGTCAGGCCGGCCGCTCAGTCCGCAGTTGAAAACAAGCCGGAAAAAGTGGAAGAGTCCGGGCACCATTCTATCAGACGGCGGAGCACTTCGCGTTCACCGGGTCTGCTTGAGCAGAGTCAAAAACGCAATTCCGCCCGGCCGCGAATTCAAACAGCGTCGGTGAATAGTCATTTCAATGACGATTTCTGGGATCAGATGTCCTTGGACAGTAATTAGCCTGCCACATCGAATTTAGTTCAGATCCTAAATTACATAGTCCTGAACTCAGGCGGCGTGAGCTGTTTCATGGGTTAGAAACTCGTTTGTCACATCGCATAATCGCTTCGCCAGGACAGAAGCTTTGGAGTTACCCGTCCCCTTGGCGCCTTCTCTGACGAGTGCGCCGACCGCGTCCACATGCTGATCCACCAGTTGGACCGGCAGCCGTAACTTGTCGGGAACGGCATCGATCAGCCGGCAGAGAGATGCGCAGATTTCGTCCGCGAAGGGATATCCCAGCGTTGATGCCTGGCCCTTCATATTGTGGGCAGCCTGGAAAAGCTCAAGCATGGCCTCTTGTGTAAATTCACTCGCCTTTGCTTTGTCGCGAGCTTCTGACAGGCACCTGGATTCCGTCGCCATCCAGTCATCGAAATTGACCGAAAGTTTTTCCATCGCCTGCTCGGCTTTGGCGATGGCCTGACGGGCCGCTCTATTTTCGTTGCCCGGCCTTAAGCAGCGTTTCTTGAGGTCATCATTTGTCTTGATGACTTCAAGTGTGGAAACTGATTTCTTGTCATTTTGCTGTGCTTGCATGATTGCCTCGCGGGTAATTTATGCTTCGAGCTGGACCTGAAGGGGATCGACGACATGCTCTTCGCCATCATTGAGCCGGCGTTCAACTCCTGAATAATTCGTGCTCACATACCGCCTGCGGTCAGGACCGAAATAGGATTTGGTACGTATAAAGTCTCGTGGATTCGCCACTACATTCTGGATGCGCCGGTACAGCGCAGTTGCGGAGACCGGCTTGCACAAAAATTCCGTCGCCCCGGCTTCCCGGGCGGCAATGACGTGCTTTTTTTCGGAATATGCTGACAGGATAAGGATTGGTAGAAATGGATGACGGCAGCCATCAGGGTTCCTGATCATTCGCGTCAGTTCGATGCCATCGAAGATCGGCATGGTGATGTCTGTAATGAGGATGTCCGGTGAATAAGCCTCAACTGCTTCCAGCCCCGAGGCGCCATCCTCTGCTTCATAAATTTCGCGGCAGCCAAAGGCACGTAAAAGCGTGCGCACGATACGGCGCATATGCGCATTATCATCCGCGACAACAAATCTGAGTTCGTCGAAAGCGACTTTAGCCATACGAAAATAACTCGATACATAGCGGCCCGACGGGACACAAGACGCTGATTCCAAATGTGGGATCATCGTCTCGCCGTTAGCTTAACAATCACTGAATTTGGGGCGGTAAAGCGTGCCGGTTAATAGCGAAACTGTTCCGCCAATATGCGCTCTTCGAGGGCGTGATCTGAATCGAACATCATAAACAGATCAATAGTGCCATCCTCTTCGACTACCACATCCAATACAGATTGGAATTCGGTATGATCGGCAACGGCGTTGACCGGGCGCTTGTCAGGCTCAAGAACTTCCACACGGACCTTAGCGGAGTTTGGCAGCAGGGCGCCGTGCCACCGCCGCGGGCGGAATGGGCTTATCGGCGTCAAAGCCAGGAGCTGGGCATTTATTGGAATGATCGGCCCGTAGGCCGAATGATTATATGCAGTGCTGCCCGCAGGCGTTGCAACCAGAACCCCATCACAAATCATTTCCTCCATCCGCATCATGCCATCGACGTATAATCTCAGTTTTGCAGCCTGGTAAGAGGCGCGGAACAAGGCTATCTCGTTGATGGCAAGTGCATTTTCAACTTTTCCGTCCTGCGTGCGTACTTTCATGCGCAAGGGATGAATGACGCTTGTCTTCGCAGCGCCAAGGCGTTCGGGAAGATTATCTTCGGAGTAGTCGTTCATCAAAAAGCCTACGGAGCCGCGATGCATACCGTAAATCGGGGTGTGATTGTCCATATGCGCGTGCAGTGTTTGCAGCATGAGGCCGTCACCCCCCAAGGCAACGATGGCATCGGCATTTTCCGGCGCCGCATTTCCATAGCGGGCAATCAGCCGTTTGACTGCTTCTTGTGCATCGTGATGTTCACTCGCCACGAATGCGATATTCTCAATTTTTATAACGGGCTTAGGCATATCTGTTTGGCTCGTGACTGTGCGGCGCGCACTATAGACGCAAGGCGGGAGTACATGCGACCGTCTTTAGCATACAGCCTTACCGGACACCCATGGAGGAGGGCAAGTATGGGGCAAGATAATGACCCGCTCCTGATCTATACGACCTTCGAGAAGATGGCGGATGCCAGGAAGGTTGGCCGCGCGCTGGTCAAGGCGCGCCTGGCGGCGTGCGTCAATATCATACCGTCCATGACGTCGATTTATGAATGGCAGGGTGAGCTGTGCGAGAATTGCGAGGTGATCATGCTGATCAAAACCCGAAAAGTTTGCCTTGAGAAGGCGCTCTCTCTAGCTAAGGAATTACACCCATATGATACGCCCGCCCTGCTGGTGATTAAGCCGGACGCTGCGGACAACGCGTTTGCTGACTGGATTGTCGAACAAACACAGCACCCCGGGCATTAGGTCAGGGACTCTAAGCAAAAAATCTAAACAAAAAAAACGGGCGCTTGGGGGGTGCGCCCGCTATGCGTTATGAAACTTTCTACTGACTATGCCCTAGGTCAGTTGTTGTACTGCTCAATAATTCATGAGCTTTTTATATCATTCCCTCTTGCATTTATCCAATTACTGTACCCAATCCGAGCAATGCCCAGATGGATGATGCCATGGCTAAGCCAAGCCAAAATTGTTTTGGGAATGTCTGACCCGCTTGGGGAGTGCGGGTATACAACATTTCATGTCTCCATCGGTTTGCCGATCGGAGGGGTGAGCTTTTATTGCTCGAAATTATTGAGGTACTGCCCCGCCAGTTCGGCGTTTAACAAATGTAAATATATCACAGAATTCACATGATGCAATATAGTATTATTACTTAACACGGGCAATTAATTATTTAATAAAAGTACTACATAACTTAAATATATTAACCTTTAATAACTGTTTTATTTACTGCAACACAAATAATTCGGATAGAAAATGGAATAATGAAGCGGTATTATTCAATTGTGACGTTGGCATATTTCTAGCGCCTCGCTTCTGCCCGTATTTTGCCACATTGTTACATTTGTAGCAGCTCATAAACATCTTGGTAACGCTGGAGATAGTCTTTTTAAAAAGACGCAGGCTTGGGCAAATCAAATTTAACCCCCGTCTGATATGTAGAAAAATACATACAAAGAAAAGGCAACGGATTCGTTTGCCGAACGCGATTCCAGACAGCTGGTTTTTTGGGGATGCCATGAATACGACAAGTCAGACGACAATTGTCGCGCCGCCGTTTCACGATGTTAGCGCGCAACATACATCAACAGAGTCTCTTTCTGATAAGGCGCTCAGGTGGGCGCTGGGCATGGCATGGAGCCTGAAGCCGCCACGCACTTGGGGCGTGCCGGCGACGCTTTGGATGGTTGCAACGCATTATGCGGGGTTGCGAAAGATCGAAGAGGGCGTGCCTGATCCTGAAACGGCGCTGAGCTATCCCGACGGGCTGGTTGGGATTTGTCACGATATAGGCGTTGAAAGCCTTATGGCCGGCTACAAGGCAGGCCTGTATCCGTTCAGCCATGTCGGGCCGCACAAATGGTGGGCGCCCAGCATGCGTATGGTATTGCGCTTGCAGGATTTCCATATGGAAAAGAATTTACGCCGGCGTTTAAGAAACAATCATTTCAATGTCACTTTCGACCGGGCTTTTAAAGATGTGATTCAAGGTTGTGGAGAGCCCCGCCCCGGGTGCCCAAAGCTCACATGGGTAACGCCGGATGTTGTCGACGCCTATGTCGCGCTGCACGAGGCGGGCCATGCACATTCTGTCGAGGTTTGGGATGCGCAAGGCAATTTGGCGGGGGGGAGCTTACGGCGTCGCCGTTGGTCAGGTGTTTATTACCGAATCCCAATTCACGCGTAAGCGCGACGCATCAAAAGTGGGATTTGCGACTTTGAACTGCCACTTGCAGAAATGGGGTTTTGTCCTCAATGACGGCAAGCGTCACACCAACCATCTGGCCCAAGCAGGATTTCAGCTGATGCCGCGCAGTCAGTTCAATGGATTGCTGGCTCGTCATGCCTCGATTGCAGGCAAAAAGGGCGTGTGGGCGGTTGATGATGCGCTCGATGTCGGCAATTGGGACCCAAAGGCCGGCGCTCAATAATCCGGTAAAATCCCTGAACGCTCTATAGAAGGTTTGCGTTACATAATCCGTGCTGGATTGGATAAATTGCCGGAGCGCCAGTTTTCCCTTGCATTGTTGCCGCTGGCGCGCTTCATCTTGGAGCAGCAATTCCCAGTTCACATGGCCAGACGCCTTGATTCAACTCCGTAAAATAGGCCACCGGACCCTTCCGGGGATGACCGGTGCAAAAACTTCCGCATTATTTCGCGACACTTTGAGTGGTCTGGTCTTTGCGCTTGTCATCATCACCTATTGTATTTCCTTCAGCGCCCTTATTTTTCAAGGAGAGCTTGCCAGCGGACTGACGCTTGGCCTTTCAATGCTTCTGACCGGCACGGTTGTGACCTGTCTCATCATTGCGCTGACGAGCACGCTCAACCCAGCTGGCGCCGGACCCGATACACCGGCGGTTGCCGTCATGAGTGTTTTGGCCACCGCTATAGCGGCTCATACAGCCTCAATCGGCATGAGCGCGGAGCTCATAACAATTCATGTGCTCATAGCCATCAGCGCCAGCACGCTCTTGACCGGCTTGCTGCTGTTTGCGCTCGGGTCGCTGCGCTCGGGGGCGTGGCTGCGATTTGTTCCCTATCCGGTGATTGGCGGGTTTCTGGCGGCTTCGGGGTGGCTGCTGGTCACCGGCGGGATTGAGGTGATGACGGGGGTGAAGCCTCAATTGACAGTGCACTCGATGACCTCTTTATTTGCAGCTGAACATTTTCCGCAACTTTTGATCGGCGCAGGTTTTGCTGTTGGCGTATTCGCTGTCCGCAGGGTCATCGACAGTTTTCTCACTCTTCCGCTCGCCTTCTTTGCATTGGTCATCCTGGTGGATTTGTTTTTGCTCGTATTCGGCGGGGCGGAGATGATTGGCGGCGGTGCTACGTGGTATTTGCAAGGCATGTCGGACATTAAATTATGGACGCCGCTGAGCGCAGTCTTTGAATATAATATCGAATGGAGCGCGCTTGTATTCAGCGCTGCTGAGATTGGCGCTGTGTGCGGGGTTACGGCTATTTCGGTCCTGCTCGATGTGTCTTCGCTTGAAGTCGCGCGTCAGCAATCAGCCGATCTGGACAAAGAGCTGCGCTTTAACGGCGTTGCGAATATCGTAGCCGGATTGACCGGGGGGGCGGCGGGAAATCTGTCCTTGAGTGGCAGCATACTCATTCAGGAAGCCGGCGCCGTATCACGCTTTAGCGGCGTCGCCGCAGCCGGGTTTTGCGCACTCGTTTTATATTTCGGGGCTGATATCGCTGGTTATATCCCCACTCCACTGCTCGGAGGGTTGCTCACTTATCTGGGTCTTGTTGTCCTCTCGGAAGCTCTGATCCGCTCTCCCGCGCAGCGCTCGCTTACCGAGTTCCTGCTCGCTGGAGCGATCATGGTGGTGATTGTGTATTCCGGGTACTTGCTCGGAGTGGTTCTGGGTATCATCGGCGCGTGCCTGCTGTTCGCCATCTCCTACAGCCGGATCGGTGTTGTGCGCCGCCACCTTACACGCCATCATTTTTCGAGCCATGTCGAGCGCTCTCCTGGCGATATGACTTTACTGAGAGACAATGGCGAGCAAATCCATATTATCTGGTTGTCAGGATTTATCTTTTTCGGTTCCTCGAATGGGCTGTTCGAATTCATCAGGCGGACAGTGGAAGCGCAGGTAAGTCCGCAGGTCCGATTTTTGGTTCTCGATTTCACAGCCGTACCGGGCCTGGATACCTCGGCTGTGTTAAGTCTCGTGAAGCTGAGGAACTATTGTGATGAGCGGGCCGCTTATATCGCATATGCCGGGTTGAATGAGCAATTGGAGAACGCATTTAAAGCCGCAGGCATGATTACGGCCGATGGTCCTCACCGGGCATTCCATGATCGTAATGAGGCGCTTGAGTGGTGCGAGGATATGTTGCTTAAGGAACATGAGCCCTCGAACATAACCGAAGACTCATTCGAGAAATGGCTGGAGAACGTTTTCGGCGGTGAACTCGATCCGGCCCGCCTGATGTCTTATTTCAACCGTCGTGTATTCAAAAAAGGGCAGACCGTTCTGAAACAGGGCGGAATATCAAATTCGGTTGATATTCTGGCCACCGGCAGTGTTGCGATAACGATCACCGATGAGCAGGGGCACTCCACGCGCTTGCGCCGAATGGCGGCCCAGACCGTCATCGGCGAGATGGGATTCTTCAGGAAAGTGCCCAGGGGAGCGGCTGTGATCGCGGAGCAGCCCACCGTCGTGTACCGATTGACGCGCAAAGGGTTCGAACGCATGCAGGCAAAAGACCCGAAGGCGGCGGCGGCATTTTACAGATTGATTGTGCGCGTGCTTTCGGACCGGCTGGAATTCGCAAATAGAGAAATTACCGCGCTCGTCTGATACTCAGATTATCGGATCAACAGAGCAATTATCGCGACGTAAGTGAGCGAATGTGCAAGTTGGTCAATACCGAACAGCTTCCAGAAGTGTTGATCGCAATGTTTTAGTGCATAGCGTTTGGTCAGTTGCTCCTTAATCCAGTCGATGTGGTAGTGGATGACAAATTCACCAACGATGATGGCAAATGCCAATTCCATGGTTGCAGGGGGAAGGACGAGAAAAACGGGCAGGGTGAATAGCGCATGCAGCCCACTGTGAAGCAGGCCGCCGGGATGTCCGTAAGTCCCTTTGTTTCTGAACTGATATTGGGTCTGCAGGCCGTAATCAACAATGGTATGTTTCACCGAAAGAACGATGAAAGCCAACAGGATCGAACTCGCAAGATCAGTCATCTCTCCGCCTACATTCCCGGTCTGTCCCGCAGCAGGAGAGGCTGCAAGCAATGTGAATGCCATCAAAGATTAATATTGTGCGAGTCCGGCTCGATTGCAACGCACAGAACGGCTATCTTTAAGAAGTATTTTGGGCCATGTGACAAGGCGTAAATTTCACGTCTGTGTTGGCCCAAGAGAGAATGTCTTTCCCAGGCGCGCCGCTGCCTGACGGATTTGAGGTACCAGCTTCAAGGCATCCTCCATGGATACGCGCGCTTCAGGCGCCGACATGGCAAGCCCGCCCACGACACCGCCATCCGCGGCGCGCACCGGAACGGCTACGCACACCATGCCTTTGATTGATTCCTGGTTATCGATGCCGATTTCATTTTGTTGTATCCGTTCAAGATCAGCGAGCATTGCCTGAACCGAGGTGATAGTGCGTTCGGTATATTTTGTGAGCGGCATGGCGCGCAGCAGCTCATCGCGCCGGTCTCCATGTTCAAAACTCAAAAGCAGTTTGCCAATGGCGCTGCAATGAGCCGGGACCTGACTGCCTGGCTCGAAACGAAGCCCAAGCGGCCATTTAGCCTCGACCCGGTCGAGATAAATCACTTCGGCGCCAACAAGGATACCGAAATTGCAGGTTTCACCCGTTTCTTCTGAAAGAGCATGCAAAACCGTATGCCGCATATTGCGAGGTACGGTGGCTTTGAGGGTATCGAGAGCAAACTGGATGAGGCGGGACCCTTCCACATAACCACGTTTACCCTGGTCACGCTCGACGAAGCCAAGTTCAGCGAGGACCGTGATAATGCGATGCGCGGTGGGTTTGGTCATTCCCGTCTCGCGCGCAAGTTCGGCCATCGAAAGGGGCTGTGAAGTGCTGGTGAGCGTCTCAAGAATAGAGAAGGCTTTGCCCATCGCCCCGAATTTCAGGAGCTGTTCATCGCCCTCTTTCTGATGTCTTTTGGTGAGGACATCAGCGGCGAGGGCAGATGTGATGGTTTTTTTAGCTTTAGCCATGAGGGTGATGCTTCTTCCGAGCAATTTTCAGAAGAATGCAATATGCCTGTTCCGGAAAATTAAGGCAATCGTCTTGTATATTGAGACGCTACCACAGGAGAGGCTTGCAGGTGGACGCTCTGAGGGCGCTCACGGTTTCCGGAAATTTTCAGGCGATGCAGCCGGACAAACCTTGCCCGGCATCATTACTCTGCAGCGACCTTGGAGCTGGCCATCTCATCACCTACGGCACTGTCGGATTTTGCCGCGGATATCTCGTCTTCGCTCATTCCAAGAACCTCGGCAAGAATCTCATCGGTATGCTCGCCAAGAAGTGGCGAACGCGTAACGTCACTAGGTGAATCCGAGAGCTTGATGGGATTGCCAACGGTCAGATATTTACCACGCGTGGGATGATCAACTTCCACGATCGTCCCCGTCTCGCGCAGGGATTCTTGTTCGGCAATTTCCTTCATCGACAGAATGGGTCCGCACGGAATGTTGAGCGGATTGCAGATTTCCATGACATCGAACTTGTTCTTGGTCATGGTCCACTCTTCAATGGTATTGAAAATCTGCTTGATCTTGTCCAGCCGGGCCGGCGGTGTGGCGTATTCAGGATCCTCTTTCCATTCAGGCTTGCCAATGATGTCACAGACATTGCCCCATACGGCCGCCTGGGTGATGAAATAGACATAGGCGTCGGGATCGTTTTCCCAGCCCTTGCACTTCAAAATCCACCCTGGCTGGCCACCGCCTGAATCATTACCCGCCCGCGGCGTTGCTTTTCCGAACGCGATGCCCTGGCCAGCCTGGCTATATTCGTTGAGCGGTCCATGCGCCAGGCGCTGCTGGTCGCGCAGCTTGACGCGGCACAGATTGAGTACGCCGTCCTGCATGGCGGCATGCACCCGCTGGCCCTTACCGGATTTTTCGCGGTGGAACAGAGCCGTGACGATGCCGAGCGCCAGGTTTAGGCCGGTGCCAGTATCGCCGATCTGGGCGCCGGTTACGGAAGGCGGGCCGTCAAGAAAGCCTGTCGTTGAGGCCGAGCCCCCAGTGCATTGGGCGACATTTTCATAGACTTTGCAGTCTTCATACGGGCCGGGGCCGAAACCCTTGATCGAGGCATAGATCAGCCGCGGATTGATTTCCTGAATCCGCTCCCAGGAAAATCCCATGCGGTCGAGGGCGCCCGGGCCGAAATTCTCGACCATCACGTCGCAAGCCTTGAGCAAGCCTTCGAAGATCTCCTTGCCCTTGTCAGACTTGGTGTTGAGTGTGATTGAGCGCTTGTTGTGGTTCAGCATCGTGAAATAGAGGCTGTCCACGTCGGGAACGTCGCGCAACTGGCCGCGCGTGGCGTCGCCG
>CAYOEI010000321.1:0-4173 GCA_964402825.1 uncultured Hyphomicrobiaceae bacterium | reverse complement strand
TACAGCCAGCAATGCTGAGGCAAAAAACGCTTCGGGCGCGCGAAAGCCTCACCCGAAACCAAGATCGCAGCATGCGGGCGTTGCGTTTAAGCGTGGAGTCCAAACGCCGCGTACTGGATGGGCGCATGCAATTGCTGTCGTCCCTTGGGCATCATTCGGTGCTGGCGCGCGGCTTCGTACTGGTGCGCGATGGTAAGGGACATATGGTGCGCACGGCATCGAGCGTTGCTTTGGGCGACGCATTGGAGATGGAATTTGCCGACGGGCGCGTAGGCGTCACTACAACCAAGGTTATGGGGACCAAGGCGGCGGACACAAAAAAACCCAGCAAGACGCGCGCATCCGGCGGCTCTGAGGAGGGGCCGCAGGGGTCTTTATTTTAGGATGACGGCATCATCTGGTAAAATGAAACTGCAAAAGCTATCTTCATTCAAATTCACATATCAGTGGCGCGCAGATGATGAACCGGTTTGAAAACAAATTTCCAATGAAGGGTGAGGCCAAGCTCACCTATGGCGACGGCGACTATCAAGTTGTGTCGCCAGGAGAATTTGTTTGTTGCGCTGTCTCTGGCCAGCCAATCCTGATTGATGATCTGCGCTATTGGAGCGTGGAGCGCCAGGAACCCTATGCAAGTGCGGAACTCTCTTTTCAGCGCCACCAGGAAACCCGCTCCTAGGCAGATTTGAGTATCTGGGTAAGTATCTGCTTCACTTTCCCCATATTCTTGAACTGTAAACTCACCGGCAGCGCCCGCGTTGCGTTTTTAAGTTTCTTTAATTCACCTTCACCCTCAATCCGCACAAGATCTTTCTCAGTTGTGACAAGCTGCGCGCCATGACGCCTGGCAAGTTCAAGCAGCTTTAACGCATCTTGCCCGGTGTAGGGATGGTGGTCGCGGTAGGGCGCCCGCGCGATGAGTTCGCCGTCCAGAGATTCCACCATACGGAAGAATTTATCCGGGTTGCCAATCCCGGCAAACGCCACCAGCGGTTTGCCCCTCAGCCAGGCGCAATCGCTCGTTGGAACTATCGTTGCGCTCAGGATTGGCAAGGACGCCTCATGCGCCAGCGCGTGAATGCGCTCCTTCGCGTCGCCCTCGCCAACCAGAATAATCCCGTCGGCCTGCGCCAGCTGGAAGCCCAGATTCGCCCGAAACGGGCCGGCCGGTAACACATGTTCGTTGCCCAGACCCAATGACCCATCGATGACAATGAGGGACGCGGATTTAGCAAGCCCCGGGTTTTGAAAGCCGTCATCCATGATGATGAGGCTCGCGTCCTGACGTTCAGCAAGCCTTGCCCCTTCGGCCCTGTCAGCGCTGACGATTGTTAGCGCCACACGCGCAAGCAGCAGCGGTTCATCACCGACCGTTTGCGCCTTGTCGTGCGATGGGTCGACCAGATGCGGACCTTTGATTGCGCCGCCATATCCACGGGTGAGAAATATCGGGCGTTCACCGGCGCGCAGCGCTATCTGAGCAACGGCAATTGCCGCCGGAGTCTTGCCAGCCCCGCCGGCGGTAAAATTACCTATACAGATAACCGGCAATTTGGAGTGGTACGGGTTTGAAAAAGCCCGGCGCGCCCAGGAAACTCCATTCCAGACAAGTGCAGCCGGGGTCAGGAGCACCGGCCAGATACTCCTGGGCTGGTACCACCATGCTGGCGCTTTAGGAGGCACGCCTCTTCTCCTTGGCAGGGGGAAGATAAGGCTCCAGTGCTTCAACGGTGGAGTCCAGTGCGCCGCCCATTTTCGCCACAGTGCCGTTTGCGTTGGCAACTAGAATTTTTCGCACCTTTTTGTCTTTCATAAGCTTGCGGACCTGAAGAGTGAGTTCCGCTTCGCTGGTCACTTCCATGCATGCTTCTGCATTCAGCAGGGCCGAATAGGCTTCTTCGAAATTATGCACATTTGGACCGGTGATAACCGCGCAGTCATGCTTGATTGCTTCGATCGGGTTCTGGCCGCCATGCGGGACCAGCGATCCGCCGATAAAGGCGAGGGGCGCCAAGGCGTAAAACAGACCCAGCTCGCCAATGGTGTCGGCGATGTAAATATCATCGCCGCCCGCGGGCGCATCGCACTCAGTGCGTTGCGCGCAAACCAGTCCGTTGGCTTTCAGAAGCAGGTTGATTTCAGCGCCGCGATCAGGATGGCGAGGGACTATTATCGTCAAGAGACCGGGAAAGTCTTTTTTCAGCGCAAGATGGACATGCCCCACGATCTCTTCTTCGCGCTGATGCGTGCTGGCGGTGAGGAGCACAGGCCGTGAGCCGGTTGATTTTTTTAAATTATTCAAGGCTGCCTTATCCACCGGCGGGGGAGGGGCATCCATTTTCAGATTGCCTGCTACGTGCACGTTTCGAGAGCCAAGCCTTTCAAAATAAGATGCATAGCGGTTATTTTGCGCCAGTACGAGATCGAGGCTGGTGAAAAGAGGCCTCGCGACACTGGAGCGTTTGCGCCAGCGGCGAAAGGAATTTCGCGAGATGCGGCCATTGATCAGTGTGAGTGGAATATCGCGTTGCCTGGCCTCCTGGATGAGGTTTGGCCATATTTCCGATTCCGTCAGTATGGCGACGTCTGGCTTCCAATGATCGAGGAAACGCTGCATGAAAAGGGGCGTGTCGAGAGGGATATATTGATGGGTGGCGCCGCCTGGAAGGCGCTTGATGGCGAGTTTGGCAGACGTCACCGTACCAGTGGTGAGCAGGATCTGGAGGTCCGGCCGCTGCATAGCCAGCCGCTCGATAAGGTGCAGAATGGCAATTGTCTCACCAACGCTCGCCGCATGAAACCAGACAAGCGGTCCTGGCTTACGCGGGGCGCTTGGGATGCCCTGCCTCTCACCCGTGCGTCCTGTTTCTTCCTTACCCTTCCGTTCCCTGTATTTGAGCAACAGAGGTACGGCCGGTTGCAACATCCTGGTGCCCAGGCAATAGGCGCGCAGGCACACGCCATATTCGGTGGCTGTATAATCTGTTGGTCCGCCGCCTTCGGTGGTTCCCGATAAATCATAAGCGCGCGCGGTCACCTCGTTCAAACTCTCCTCCAACAGTTGCCGCGCGGCCTCAAGTTCGTCAGCCGTGGCATGACGCGGAACTTTTATCTGGCTGCCCCCCGTCATGACCATGCGGGAAAAGGGCAGATTTACGGTGAAACCGCTCCAGGTTTTTAGTTTGTAATACCGCTTGGTCACAACGGCGCAGGGGAGGATGGCGCGGCCGGAAAGCTTTGACAGGGTGACGAGACCAAGACCTGCCTTTCGGGCCGGGCCGGGAGGAATATCTGCTGTCAGGGCGATGCTGGTGCCGCCCCGGAGCGCCTTCATGCAAGCGCGCAGGGCGGCGAAACCGCCTTTGTCCTTGCCTTTCCGGCCCGATCCTGCGCCACGGATTGTTGTCATGCCAAAACGATCGAGCGTTTCATGAACAATGTCGCCATCGACATGCCGGGCCACCATGATGGCCACCTTGATGTCGTCACGCGTACGCAGGTAGGGGAGAAGCATACCCTGGCCATGCCACATGGCGATAATGAGCGGAAGATCGGGTATATTATGCAAAACGAAATCAGGCGGGTCGTCAGTCATAGTGCCGGTGCGCCTGACGAAGCGAATGTAGGCGGCTATCAGCGCCCCGGCTGTGCCAGTAAACGCTTTTGACTTCAACAAGTCTTGCAGCATGGACTCACTCTACTGATACGGGACGCGATTTGCGCCGCTTGCGCGTTTTGCGTGCGGCGGTCTTTTTGCCGGGCTTGTTTGTGTTTTCATCCAGAATGATGCCGAATTGAGCGCTGTTCAACCGGGCATAGAGGCCCCCCGACGCCATGAGTTCTTCATGGCTACCCATTTCGGCAATCGCTCCTTTGTCCAGTACGCAGATCAGACCGGCTTCTTTTATGGTCGAAAGACGGTGGGCGATCATCAGCACGGTTCGTCCGCGCATCAACGTCTTCAGTGCTTCTTGAACCTGAGCTTCGGCTTCACTGTCAAGCGAACTGGTAGGTTCATCCAGCAGCAGGATTGGCGCATTCTTGAACACAGCCCGTGCGATAGCTATGCGCTGTTTTTCACCGCCCGAAAGAATGTTTCCCGCTTCACCCACCCTGGTGTCATAACCTTGAGAGAGTCCGGTAATGAATGTGTGCGCTGCCGTCGCCTTGGCG
>CAYOEI010000320.1:0-4024 GCA_964402825.1 uncultured Hyphomicrobiaceae bacterium | reverse complement strand
TTGGGTGGAACCAACGATTCGCCGGTGGCTCACGCAAAATTGATAGGGGCGCGCCACAGGCACAAGCAAATGGGCGGCCGGCATGGCGCGGGCCTTTTTCTAGGAGGGAAAGGATGCGGGCGTGGAAGCAGGGCTGATGGGAAGAGACAGCTCCGCGAACGCAACCACCGTTGCGCCGGAAAGTTGCAGAGTCCTGATGCGCTTGCTGTTGGCTTTTGAGCAGCCGGCCAGAAGGGCTGCGATGAGTATGAGCGGTAACAGCCGGATCATTCGTTTATCTCTCCTTATTGTGGACAGGAGTCAGCATCGCGCTGGCCCTTTTCTTATGGGGAAAGGGATGCGGGCGCTCACCAAAGCCATGCGAGTAGAAAGATAAGCGCCCGACATGCCCGGTATCTGTTGCTCAAGGAGAAGCACCACACCGGGCACTTGGGCTGAGCGTATCATAAAAGACGCGTGCTGAGGAATTGAGTGCGGGCGCTCACTGCTCTAACAGCTGGGAAGCAAGTAAACAGGAGCGCCCGCTCATGCCCAGCATAAAGCGGGTGAGGCCAATGCGGGGCTCTTGGGCTGAGTATAGCGCAGAGGGTCAGCATTTCGCTGGCCTTATTTATGCGCTTTCCAAGCGACGGACGTTATCAGCCCCGGACAGCAGCACCTCGATGTGGTTGGCCCACATATTGAGCGCGTCCGTTTTTTCCTTTGAGTAAGCCGCGCGATTGTAGATACCAGCTACGCCGGCCTTGTGCCCGGAGACGTGGTTCAGGACGGCTTCCACGATATGCGGCTGAACACCTAGATCCGCCATGCCGGTTGCGACAGTGCGGCGGATGTCATGCAGGTGCCACGGTTCCATTGATGGCAATTCCCTATCAAGCCGGGCCTTGGCCTTTGACCAGCCTGAAAAGCCATTAGCGCTCCTCCCAAACAGGCAGCCATCCCTGGCGATTACATCAGCCAGAAGATCATAGGAAGCGCCTGACAAGGGCACGTCGTGGGCGCGGTGGTTTTTGGTGCGTTCACTAGGCAAGGTGATCAGGCGGCCCTCCAGATCAACCTCATCGCGTGAGAGCAATCCAATCTCGTTCTTGCGGCACCCCGTCAGAAACAGCAATTTAACAATGTGTCCGTAGTGCGAATTGGGCAGAGCATTCCATACGGCTACTATTTCCTGCTTGGACAGGTTGCGCTCGCGAGGAACGTACTTGGCCTTGTTGGTGCCAATGACCGGGTTGGCATCGCACAGACCCTGCCTAATAGCCCATGAGAAAAAAGCGGACAGAGCAGCGCGGGCGCGGACAGCAGAAACGGCACCGCGGGCATCAGTTATCTTGTCGAGCTGTCTTGCAATCGTCTTTCGTTCAATCTTGTCCAATGCCAGGCCGTGAAGTGGTCTCCAGTGGTTTGAAAGATAAAGGTCTGCGGCGGCATAGCTACTGGGACGCAACTGCTGCTTCTGGTGTTTCAGAAAGAGAGCCGCGATTGGCTTGAATGTCTCGGCTGCCTTGGACCGCGCTAGCACCTTCTCACCCGCCGGGTCTTTGCCCAGCCTCACCGCGGCAAGAATGTCACGCGCGGTATCTCTAGCCTCTTTCGATGTCCGTATATTGATAGACCCAAGAGTCATGCGCCGATGTTTCGCGCCGCTCTTGTACTGGACAATATAAGCGCGCGATCCCCCATCGCGAACACGCAGACCGAAGCCGGGAATATCGTCGTCGAAAAAGATGGTGTCAGACTTGCCAGCCGGTAGCCTGACTGTCTTGACGTTGGCTTGTGTGAGCTTCATCAATCTGTCTCCTGGGAAGACGATGGGAAGATTAATTATGCCATCTCACGCTACCTCTTGCAACTTGCAATCAGAAGGTATACGTTGAAATATAATGATTATTATCCCTTATGCCGACCCATATACCCTTATGCAAGGGGTATACCTTCTATTTCGTAATGATGGGGTAGGGTGTTCGAGTCACCCATGCGGCACCACTTTTTTTATTTCATTGTGGCAATATCGACCTGCCGCCGGAATGTCATCCCTGAAGTTTCTGATCAGGTGGTTCTGGCGGGAATGGGTGCTTATTTGGCGCGCGGATTATATATTGCCAGGCGATCGGCATTTCCCAGAGGACGAGCGAGACAGTTCAGGAGGAGCGGCTCATCCTCCTCTGTTTCAAGCATGGCGGAATAGTAGAATTGATTCAGGCGTTCGGAAACCTCATTGCTATTGGCGGATAGAAACGAGATTCCCGCCATCTTGTCTTTTCGCCAGACGATCCTGCCATTGAGCGGCTGGTCGAAGCCTTCTGGGACCAGTTGGATGAGATCGGGAAGTTCGTGAATCTGGCTGGAGACAATCATGCAGCCACTCTCGCTGACATCGCGGATGATGCACTTGATATCGAAGGTAACCGTGAGGTCGGAAGCGAAGGCCTGCACGCTCCCCTTCCTGCGCTCTTCAGAACGATTGTCGAAGGAAGTCATTGATATCAAACCATTTAAATCAGCGCTTCACCATAGACAAGCGGGGTTAATGTTAGCTAAAGCGGCTTCTTCCCGTTCGTATTTAACTGTTTGTATCTAAGAGAACTGTTTTTCAAACAGAGGTACACGACATTTATCTCTTCATGGCTTAAGCTCGTATCCTCAACTGATAACGATCGTGCAGCAGCGCTGACACCAGCACGGCTAGCGCGGCAAATTCGAGTAATCACTGGGAGGTTTGAATGAAGAAAATTTTGAAATCCCTGGTTTTGTCGGTCGCGGCAATAGGCCTGTTCGGCGTAGCGCCCGCGTCGGCTGCCTCTTTTTCCTGCGACACGGCCAAGCTGATCGTGCCGTGGGGGCCAGGTGGCGGAACTGCCGTCATCTTCAATATCTTTGAAAAGATCATCAACGATTCCGGCGCCAAGCCGCGCATTCAGGTCGTAACCGTGCCGGGCCAGGGCGGCAACAAGGGCGCCAAAGAGGCGGCCAAGTCCAAGCCTGATGGCTGCACGCTGTTCGCGATTCACCAGAGCGCCATTACAAGCTATCTTAACGGGCGCATCGCGTTCCAGTTTGACAATTTCGAAACGGTCGCCCTGCTGACATCAACCCCCGATATTATCGGTGCTTCCAAGAACGTTCCCTGGAACACGCTTGAAGATTTGAAGAAGGCCTCGATGGCGGCACCCGGCACGATTCCCACCGGTGCGACCTTTGGTTCCACCAGCCAGTTCATGTGGTTGATCCTGGAGGACCTCACGGGCATGAAATTCAAATATGTGCCGTTTGACGGCACCCGCCAGCGCATGACGGCGCTGCTTTCCGGATCGATCAAGCTCGGCACGCTCAACGTGGCCTCGGGCCGTAAATATCTGGAAGGCGGCGAACTCAAAGCGTTCGCCATTGCCGCTGAAAAACGCTCCAAACATCTTCCCAATCTGCCAACATTGAAAGAGCTGGGTGTCGATCTGGTCTATGCGCTGAAGCGTGGCATCGTTGCGCCCAAGGGCACGCCGAAGGACAAGATCGAGTTTTGGTCGCAGGTGTTCAAAAAGGCTACAGAAGATGAGGGCTTGAAAAAGTCGATGGACGCCAAGGGCACGGACGTGGAGTGGGTCGGCCCCGCCGACTACCGTAAATGGGCCAATATGACCTTTGAGGACCACAAGAAGGTCGCCATCAAGATCGGCATGTACAAGGGCAAATAACCCTGATCAGCATCTGTCCGCGCGGGGTCAGGGCTTTTACCCTGACCCCGCGCGTTCCATTCACTCTTCTTCATTGCTCAGGGGGGGTTTTTATGAACCGAATGAACCGCGATGCGTGGCTGGCCGTGGCTTTGCTGCTGTTCACCGGCTTCATGTTGTGGGCCAGTTTCGATATCCGCGAACCTGATTATGGCGTGCTGGCGCCATCGGTGTGGCCACGGATTATCCTGGTCATATTCGGTTTTCTCTCTGCGCTTTATCTGATGCAGTCGCTGCGCGCCGATCCCGAATCCGCCCCCGAGGGGGAGGAGGAGCTGCCCGCGAGCCTGATG
>CAYOEI010000319.1:0-3220 GCA_964402825.1 uncultured Hyphomicrobiaceae bacterium | reverse complement strand
AGCCGGAATTTGGAAGCACCATGTCCGCTTTGGGTCATAAGCAGACATTCGGCAGGTCAGTGTTTCATGTCCGCTTTACCCCCGAAAGCAGACATAAATCCACATGGGCTGGAATGTCTGCTTTGTGCCATAAGCGGACATTTGACCTTTGGACTCCTGATATTTCTGAGGCCTATCACTTAAGTGATAATTTCTGCCCCAAACTACCCCTAATTGGGAACTTATCGTTTCTCTTCCGATCCAATATTATTGCCGGCAAAATGATGATGCCGCAGCGGGCATCTGGGCTTTACAGGTTTAGTTTCGTTTCAAAAACATATTCATTCATGCCCATCGTGTTCGGTGCATGAGTTTGCAGTTGCCGGAAAGCTTCAGAGACGAAGCAGGCGCCTGATTTTTATGTGAGGAGTGCTGTATGTTTAAAAGATCGTGTTTGGCCGCTGTAATTGGCATTGGGCTTTTCGCCATATCAGCGGCAGTCCCTGACAATGCAATTTCAGCGACTGCCGGTTACACTGCAGATGGCGCTAACCCATCAGACCCTGCCTCGGTGAATACCGAACATCAGCGATATGCTCAAAGAGGTGGAGGCAGAGGTGGAGGCCGTGGCGCAAGCCGTGGCGGCGGGGGCCGCAGCGCCAGCAACCGGGGAGCCAGACCCAGTAGCCGCCCCAGCGGTGGCCGTCCTAGCAACCGCCCCAGCGGAGGCCGCCCAGGCGGTGGACGTCCCCCAGGTGCAGGCCGTCCCCCAGGCGCAGGTCGTCCTCCGGGCGCAGGTCGCCCAGGCGGTGGCGGCAATGTGAATATAAGCCGGAATGTGAATGTAACAGTCAAACATCGCGGCTATGGGTGGAGAGGTGCTCGTTGGGGCGCGGTCGTCTTCGGCGTCACATTGGGGACAGCAATTATCGTTGCGGCGAACACACCGCCATATCCTCCTGATCCCTCGCTGTGCTGGTCGTGGAACAACGCTGCTCTCACAAGTGGCTACTGGTATTATTGTGAAGGCTACTGATTGTTGCTGATGCGATGAAGGGCGGTCCTGAAGGAACCTGCTTCAGAGCCTAAAAATGCAAGTGGGCCTTAAGACCCATATTGCAGCTTATCTATTTGGAGAGTGTGGAAGGGTATCAAAATGATTGTACGAGCGCTTAAGCATCTGGCCCAGATATTTTTCGTAGGCGTTTTGCTGGTGATGACACCGCTTGCATCCAGTTCAGCTCAAGAATCCGTTGCGGAAATGGTGCTCAAGGGCTGCAAGAAGGAGCTGGTTAGTTACTGCAGTACAGTGACACCAGGGAGGGGCCGGATCGCGGCCTGCCTTTTTGCTCACAACGATAAGCTTTCCGAGCAATGTGAAGGCATGCTCGAAGTTGGTTTGGTTCAGCTCTCCCTAATCCTGTCAACCGTGAGTTACGTCGTTGAGCAGTGCTATAGGGACATCGATAAGCACTGCGAAAATGTGGTGATTGGTGGCGGACGGCTTCACAAATGTCTTTCGCAGAACAGGGATAAACTGGAAAAAAATTGCCATGCTGTTTTTACGCAAGCGGAGAAAGACCTGCAATAGAACCCTTTTCGCTGGTGTTTTCGAACGCACAGACAAGTGAGCAATGGCTGAAGGGGACGAGATTGCGGCCGGCAGACTCGACGTAAGGGCCGAGAACCAGATCATCTATGACGCGATCAACAAGCAGTATGGACTCAACTAGAAACAAGACTGAAGGAAACCACCAGGCGCAAGAGACCGATCGTCACCGAATGTCTGGAAGTAGCTGCAAACCGGATTTCGAAAAACATCAACGCCGGCAATTGAGAGGGCTACATTCCGACGCCATTGCCTAAGGAGTGACAGAACTTGTGAACTCGGGCAATGTTCGCCACAACACGTAATGCTGATGGCCTGTTGGCGCCCGGGAGTGCGTCAGCAGGCCATTTTTTTCAAATTCTGCTTTGTAGGGCCCATGTCAACATCATTGCGTTCCTTGTTTGTCTCGCTGCTGCTTTTTGTGGCTCTGTCCATCAATGCCGCCCGGGCTGACTGGATGAACCTGACAGGCGCGGAGACCTCGCCCAATATTGTCGAAATCGCCATTCTCGATGACCGGGTTCGGGTGGTGCTCGAGGTCTATATTGGCAACCTTTCCACCTTCGAGGCGCTGTTGCCTGATGATTGGCTAAAGAAGGACGTTAGTTCTCGCTCGCCGCTGGCAGAGCGGCTGAAGGGCTTCTCTGCACAGATATTCCAGATCGTTACCGATGACGGCATCAAGCTGCTGGCCAACCTGAAGTTGGCAGAACCGCGCCTTCGCAAGGACCGTGCCTCACCCTTTGCCGGCATGATCAACCCCACCACACGGCGGCGCGTGCCCGAAGCGCCGAAAGACAAGCGCGTCCTTTATGCGGAGCTGGAATACCCTTTCGAGGGCAAGCCGAAGACGCTGACCTTCATCCCGCCGACCGACGATAAGGGCATCACGTCAGTCACCATCGGTTTCATTGCCTATCACAAGGCGGTGCCGATCATCGATTTCCGCTATCTCTCGAGGAAAGCGAAAGTGACACTGGACTGGACCGACCCCTGGTACACGAAATTCGACAATCCCAATCTGAAACGGCATCACAAGTCAGCGATGATGTCATTCCTCTATGTCGAGCCGCGCGAAGTACGCCACGAGGTATTGATCCGCGTTCGCGATTTACAGGACTGGAATGACCTAGGCTTGAGCGGTGGTGCGACAATCACTGCAGATGAGCAGGCCCGGGTAAAGGATCAGGCACGCGCCTTCCTTGCTATGCGCAATCCGCTGGAAGTGGATGGCATACCTGTCAAACCCGTTTCCTCTCGTGCCGCATTTTTAAACATCTCGCTCACGGGCCTGCAGGTTGTAGAGGACGAAAAACCGCTCGATTTCTCCACGGCAATTGTCGGTGTCATCCAATCCTACCCGGTGAAGCGCTTGCCAAAGCATGTGACCGTCAAATGGGACCTGTTCAATGAACGAGTGGAGCGCATCCCTACAACGATAACTGATCCGGCAGGTTCCTTGCGGGGCATTGTCCAAGCCGTTGATCCACTGATCGAATGGCAGAACTACCTGGTCAAATATCAGGAGCCGAAGGTGTCAGCGGTTATGCTAGACGACGGCCATACTATCGGCATTCCGGTGTTTTCGGTGCTGTTGATGGTCATCGCTCTTGGTGCCGCGTTGCTAGCGGT
>CAYOEI010000318.1:0-13999 GCA_964402825.1 uncultured Hyphomicrobiaceae bacterium | reverse complement strand
TCATCGCCGCGCGGGGTAACATCAGCCAGTCCGTCTTTTCTGTTAGAGCCAATAATCAAAAAAGGGGAATGGGCAATAAAATTGCGAGAGTGTTCCTCAAACCGGTTGATGACTTTCTCAACGGAGCGCCCTTTGGGGAGTTTATAAACCTGTCTCAATTGATCGGCTGTTTTTATTTGGGCCATAGACAACTCTTCTGCTCTTCAACTCTTGTGGGGAATGGAAGGTAAACTTAATGGTCACAGGGTCATGGTCAATTCGCTAGCATGGACCGGCGCGACCAGCAAACGGCATATTTGGCAGGCTACTCAATCCTGTATTGCTTTATTAGAACTGCCTCTACCGCCCGGCGCATTTGATGCAATGGGTGGCTGCCGGGTCAATCTCCAGCCGTTTAATGCTGATATCTTCTCCGCACTCGACACAAAAGCCATACTCGTCTTCATCCAGGCGTTTCAGCGCGTTTTCGATGCGGGAAATTTCCACGGCCCTTTGGCGTTCGGTGGCCTGAGCCATGGCCTGCTGCTGAATGGCGTCCATGCGCGACAGCCGCCCAACGCTCGCTTGATCAAGCGTCACCGTCTCACGCGCTTCGGCGGAATTTTGCGAGAGTTGTTCCAACTCTTCACGGCGCGCGATCAAAATTTTGCGTGCCTGTTTGCCGTTCAATGTCACCGCCATGCCCCCAAAAAAGTGTGATCAACCTACAGGCTAGCAGACACACGGGTGGAGTTGGCAAGTATCATCAATAATTGTCCCCAGGGTGAGGGTCTTTATTGCAGTGCAAAAAAACTCTATAATTTGAAAGTCATGCAAGCCCTCACAGGGGCAATTGAATTGGATTTACTCCAACAGGAGGCGTCACACCGATGTCGATACAAAAGCCCGTCAAACGCATCGCCGCGCCGGATATTGCCGCGCGCAAGGGTGGTGAGCCAATTGTTTCACTGACGGCCTATCACGCGCATACGGCCAGAATACTGGACCCTTACGTGGATTTTCTGCTGGTGGGGGATTCTCTCGGCATGGTCATGCATGGATTTGAGAGCACCGTGCCGGTGCCGCTCGATCTGATGATCATGCACGGCGCCGCGGTGGTGCGCGGGTCCGGTCACGCGCTGATCGTCGTGGACATGCCGTTTGGCTCCTATGAAGAGAGTCCGAACCTCGCATTTCGCAATGCAGCACGGGTGATGAAAGAAACCGGGTGTGGCGCGATAAAGCTCGAAGGCGGGCGGCGCATGGGTGAGACGATCCACTATTTGACCGAACGAGGCATACCGGTGATGGCGCATATCGGCCTGACCCCGCAGTCCGTTCATGTCATGGGGGGGTTCAAAACACAGGGGCGCAAACAGGACGAATGGGCGGCCATTGAAGAAGATGCAACTGTTATCGCACAAGCTGGCGCTTTTTCCGTTGTGCTTGAGGGCATGGCTGAACTGCTTGCGGCGCGCATCACCAAATCCTGCCCGATCCCGACAATCGGCATCGGGGCGTCGGCGGAATGCGACGGTCAGATACTCGTGCTGGAGGATATGCTGGGCCTGTCGCCGCGTGTTCCCAAATTCGTCAAGGAATTTGCCCAGATTGGCGATGCGATTGAAAGCGCGGTGCAGTCCTATGCAGATGACGTGCGAGCGCGTAAATTCCCGGCCACCGAGCATACCTATACGATGAAGGGAGATGGTTCGCCGGACACGAAAAAGTCCAAAACGATAGGCAGTTAGTCGTCTGGATTTTACCGGTTAACCATGAATGGCGGCTTATGGGCGCGTGTTTGCCACAAAGCGAATGGCGCGGTATCTATTGGGCCGTTGTTTTTTCTTAATTATCGAACATGAACAGAGCAGCGGGTTGATTTAAATTCGCTGACAACAGGACGCAGGCTGCGTGATGAGTGACGACAGTATTTTTCGTGAAGTTGACGAAGCGGTCCGCCATGACCAGCTCAAGGCGCTGTGGGACAAATATGGCATCATAGCCATGTGCGGCGCGGTCATGATCGTGGTTGGCGTGGGCGGATTTAAATTCTGGAATTATTGGCAGGCGGAACAAGCGGCCAGGAATGGCGGGCGCTTCATCGGCGGCATCACGCTGCTTGAGGAGAAAAAGACCACTGAGGCCGTTGAGGTCTTCAAATCGCTTGCCGAGGATGCACCGAGCGGCTACCGGATTTTGGCTCGTTTCCAGCTTGCAGCGGTATATGCGAAAGAGGGCAAGAGCGCTGAAGCTGTGAAGCTCTATGAAGAGCTGGCCTCCAATTCGAGCCTCAACGATGTGCAACAGGGTTTTGCGAACATCCAGGCGGCAACGTTGCGCGTTGACGAAGCGCCGTTCGATGAGATCCTTAAACGTCTCGAAGGGCTGGCGGTGACGGGAAACCACTGGAGGCATTCCGCCCGCGAGATACTTGGCCTGTCAGCGTACCGCACCAGTGATATGATGGTGGCGGAGCGCTATTTCAATGTGATGCTTACAGACCAGCAGACACCGCTGAACATGCGCAGACGGGCGGAAATGATGCTGTCGCTTCTGGTGCAGAGCTCAAGCGCCAAACCGCCGGCCGGAAAGTGATGGCGCCGGGATGTTGCGTTTATCCCACGAAAAAATGTCATTGCTTTTGGGATTTTGTCTCACAGCTTTGCTAGCTGGGTGCGGGGGCGTTCCGAAAAGTTTCAATCCCTTCAAGAAAGAAGAATACAAGTTACCGGGCGAGCGGATTGCCGTTCTGAAATCTCAAGAAGCATTTCAGGTTGATCCCGCCGCCGCGAAGCGCCCTGTCATTTTACCCCAGGCGAAGCGCAATACCGAATGGACCCAGCCTGGAGGTGTCGCGTCGAACACGCTGGGTCATCTGGATTTTGGCGGCGGTCTGGGCGCCGCATGGCGCGCGGATATCGGAACCGGGTCAAGCGATAAGGGCCGCCTCACCGCCAGTCCGATCGTTTATCAGGGGCGAGTCTACACCCTTGATACCAGAGGCGTCATATCGGCTTTTTCAACATCTGGCGGGTCTCGTCTGTGGCGCGTTTCTCTGGTTCCGGAAAACGAAAAAGGCAACGAAGGCTTTGGCGGTGGTATTGCCGCTTATGATGGCCGGCTGTTCATCACCACGGGTTTTGGCGTCGTCATAGCCCTCAATGCCGCCAGCGGCGCGGTTGAATGGACACGAAAAATTGGAGTGCCCTTGCGCTCCTCGCCCACCGTGGCCGATGGCAAGCTGTATTTCGTATCGACCGAAAGCAGGCTCTACGCCATTTCGACGGTGGATGGGGTGGAGCTCTGGACAAATCGCGGTCTGCCCGGATCGGCAACGTTGCTGAGTAATGTCAGCCCGGCAGTCTCGGGCGATACGCTCATCGTGCCCTATCCATCAGGTGAGATTATCGCCTATTCGATCAGCACCAAACGGACGATCTGGTCTGATTCAGTCTCGCGGACCAGCGGCGGCTCCTCGCTGGCGTCGCTCTCCGACCCTGCGCGGCCCGTTATTGATCGAGGCATCGTATATGCCGTGGGTCATTCAGGCCGCATGATCGCAACGGCGCTAAAAACCGGTGAGCGTCTCTGGACCAAGAGAATTAGAGGAACGCAGATGCCGTGGTCTGCGGGCGATATGGTTTATGTGGTGGATGTGAACGGCATTCTGCTGGCCCTGTCGCGCAAGGATGGTTCTGTGCGCTGGCTCACCGAATTGCCCAAGACATCGCGGTGGAGCGGACCGGTGCTTGCCGGCGGGCGGCTCTGGCTGGCTTCTGGAGGCGGCGTTGTCGTCAGCGTCGACGCCAAAACCGGGAACATCATCACCCAGCGTGATCTTGATGCGCCTATATTCATTTCTCCGATTGTGGCTGCGGGCCGGATGTATGTGCTGACTGACAAAGCACGTCTGCACGCCCTGAATTAGAGATCTAAAACAATGGTCATAAAAATAGCCATTGTGGGGCGGCCCAATGTGGGCAAATCCACCTTGTTCAACCGATTGACCGGTCGCCGGCTCGCGCTAGTGCATGAGAAACCGGGTTTGACCCGCGACAGGCGCGAGGCGGACGCCAGAATCGGTTCCACCAAGGTGCAGCTGGTCGACACCGCCGGACTTGAGGACCCAGCCAAAGGCACCATAGAGGAGCGAATGCTCGGGCAAACGCAAACCGCTCTTGACGATGCGGACATCCTGTTATTTTTGATCGATGCCCGCGCCGGGCTCGTGCCCGCGGATGAAATTTTTGCTGAAATGGCCAGATCCTCAGGCAAGCCTGTTGTGCTGGCCGCGAACAAGTGCGAAGGCCGGGCCACGCAAATCGGGCTGTATGAGGGATATTCACTGGGAATGGGCGATCCGATTGCCCTCTCGGCAGAGCATAACCAGGGGCTTGATGAGCTCGTCCGTGCGCTTCAAGCGGCAATTGCTGAGTTGTCCAACGGCCGGGACGCTGAAGATGCGGATGATGATGCCGATGACGATGAGCGTCCCATGCGGGTTGCAATCGTTGGCCGTCCCAATGCCGGTAAATCCACCCTGGTGAACGCTATTATAGGCGAAGAGCGCCTGATTACCGGGCCAGAAGCGGGTATTACACGCGATTCCATCGCCGTTGAGCTGAGCTGGAAAGGGCAGGACATACGCCTTTTCGATACCGCCGGGCTGCGCCGTAAGGCGAAAGTGAAAGCGGGGGCGGAGCATTTGTCCGTTGGCGATGCGCTGCGCGCCATCCGGTTTGCGGAAGTTGTCGTGTTGCTCGTCGATGCGCAGGTGCCCTTCGAGAAACAGGACCTGCAAATCGCGGCCCTCGTGGAGCAGGAAGGGCGTGCGCTGGTCATCGCCGTCAACAAGTGGGACCTGGTGCGAGGCAAGAAAGAAAAACTCATCGATTTGCAGCGCGAGATTGAGCGCCTGGTACCACAGGTAAAAGGGGTACGCCTTGTGCCCGTCTCCGCCCTGAAAGAAAACGGTCTTGCAAAGCTCATGGACGGCGTCCTGGATATCTATGAAATCTGGAACCGGCGTATTCCGACAGCCGCCCTCAATCGCTGGCTCTATGAGGCGCAGGATCGCCACCCGCCTCCGGCAGTGAGTGGCAAACGTATCCGTATGCGTTTCATGACCCAGCCCAATGCACGCCCGCCCACCTTCGTCGTTTTTGCCTCGCGGATGGAAAAAATACCTGAATCCTATCGCCGGTATCTTGTGCAGGGTTTGCGGGCCAAGTTTGAACTTCCGGCTGTACCTATCCGCCTGAATTTCAAAAAGGGCAAAAATCCATACGCATCAAAAAGTGGTCAGCGCCGAAACCGTAACTGATCCCGGCGAGGCGGCGATCCGAGACGTTGCGGTGGTCCAAGACGGGGCGGCGATCCAAGACGTTGCGGTCTCGTCCTTCTCGTTGATTGCCGGGGCGGCAACCTCTTTATTCCTATAAATCTTGAATTTGCCGCTGGCGGAAAAGCCGTTAATGGAGCGGCGGTCGATATGTGTTTGCACGGCCGGGCCGTAAGCTTGCAAACCATTTTCTTCAAAGCAACACAGCTGTAGTCCTTATTCTTGGCCTTCGAATAATTAGCCCAGGAATGACCGAATTGCTGCGTGACTTTCTGAACCCATAGCTGCTTTGCCATGTTTTCGGCCTGCGCCTGGGTGAGCGCAGCAAAAGAGGGCCCCTCTACGGGATAATGCTGACATTTCAATTGGAGCAGGGACTTGGCGCTGGCCGAATGACCGGTCAACGTCAGAGTTCCAAATAGAATCGTACTCGCTCCGAGTATCGTCATGAAAATGGCACGCATCGCTCATTCCTTTTGCAGATGACTCATGCCCACACCCCATTAGTCGCGCTGGCGCGCAATAAGGTTCAATCGTCGTATCCCCGGATGCCCCTTGAACAGGTCAGGATCATTCCGTCGAATGCAAAAAAAATGACTCGGAATTCGTTAAATCTGACCTAAACTTGCCCACCATGCCTGATGCCAAACCCACAGAAGTTTTGTTCTATCATCTTGAGCGCACACGGCTTGAGCGTGTGCTGCCCGATTTGCTGGAAAAGACGCTTGAGCGCGGCTGGCGCGCGGTTGTACAGGCAGGCTCACAGGAACGCGTCGAGGCGCTCGATACGGCGTTATGGACGTATCGCGATGGCTCCTTTCTGCCTCACGGCACATTGAATGATGGAGCGCCGGAGGAGCAGCCGATATTTCTCACAACCAGAACCGATACGGCGAACGGGGCGACCGTTCGCTTCTTTGTCGACGGGTCCGATGCGGATGATTTGTCCCCGTATGAGCGCGTGGTTTATCTTTTCGATGGCCATGATGAGGCAGCCGTTTCGAACGCCCGGACCCAATGGTCCAAAGCACGCGATGCTGGCCACGATGTGACCTATTGGCAGCAATCCGAAGAGGGACGGTGGGAGAAAAAGGCATGACCCAGAATTCCGGCGATGAGCTGGAAGAGCTGAAGGAAGAGGGGCGCCGCCGCGCTGATGCGCTGCGGGACCGTTTTGCGGAGAGCGGTGATGTCATGGGCTGGTTCGATGCCTGTTACGAGCAGGCCGAGGGGGAAGCGGCGCTCATACCCTGGGGGCATGAAATTGCACGCCCTGAATTTGTTGAGTGGCTTGAGAATCTTCCCCTGGACCGGCGTAAGGGAAGGGCGCTCGATGTCGGCTGCGGTCTTGGCGACAATGCCGCCTGCCTGGCGCGCGCCGGGTTCAACGTGACGGCGTTCGATCTTTCAAAAACAGCAATTGAGTGGGCGGCAAAACGTTTTCCTGATCTGGATATTGAGTGGCGCGAGGCAAATCTTGCGAGCCCGCCGGATGATTTTCTTGGCGCATTCGACCTCGTCAACGAAACCTACACATTACAGGCGCTGCGCCCGCCAATACGCGATGCCGCCATTCGATCGCTGGCGGGTTTTGTAAAGCCTGGAGGGACATTGCTGATCGTAGGCCGGGGACGCAATGAGGATGAACCCGAAGACCCGCCACCCTGGCCGCTGCTGCGCTCCGAGCTGGACTGTATTGCCGAAGACGGATTGATGCTGGCCGGGTTTGAGAATTTCCACACCGATCGCAAAGGGCGGCCCGTCCGTCATTTCCGCATTGAGTATACGCGGCCCTGAACAAGAAAGGGTCTGGGAGAGGGGGGAGAGTGCTTCGTATCGAATCGCTGGATGTCTATGGACTGGAGCCGGTCTCCTTCGAAGTGGCGAGGGGCGAGTGCCTTGCCGTTCAGGGGCCCTCGGGTTCGGGCAAGACGGTGTTGTTGCGGGCGCTTGCCGATCTTGATCCGGGTGGGGGGCGGATATTTCTCGACGGCGCCGAACGCAATACGTTTTCGGGCCCGCAGTGGCGCAAACGGGTGCGCTATGCGGCGGCGGAACCGGGGTGGTGGGGTGAGACGCCGCGCGATCATTTCCCTCAAAATAAGGGTCTGGACAAACTCGTGCGTTCATTGGGTCTGAATGCGGCCCAGCTCGATCAGAGCGTTACACAGCTGTCCACCGGGGAGCGCCAGCGCATGGCGCTGGCTCGCGCCATCTTTGACGCACCATCCGTTTTGTTGCTGGACGAACCAACGGGCGCCCTGGATACCAAGGCCACGGCGCAGGCGGAACGTGTGATAAAGCGGCAGCTTAAAACAGGCCATGCGGTCATTCTCGTCAGTCATGACCCCAGCCAGGTCAAGCGTCTTGCAGACCGTAAACTGACCATACGCGGCGGCAAGGTCAGGGTTGGGCGGGTATGACCCAGTCCAGCTACATCGCACTCACCTACTGGGATATGGCGATGGCCGCGTCCCTCATCCTGATCAATGGACTTTTGTCATTTGCATTCCGGCTTGGTTTGGAGCGGACATTGATCATCGCCGCTTTGCGCATGAGCGTTCAGCTCATTGCCATAGGATTTGTGCTCAAATTTATCTTTACCCAAACGTCGCCTTTGTGGACCGTGGGTCTTGGGCTGCTCATGGTGCTGTTCGCGGCGCGCGAAGCCATGGCGCGGCAGACGCGCCGTTACAAAGGATGGTGGGCTTATGGGCTGGGAACAGCGACGCTCATGTTCGTGGGGCTGCTGGCCGTGTTTTTTGGTGTCGGTGTGCTCATTGGTCCCGACCCCTGGTATACCCCGCGCCTGGTGCTGCCAATCCTGGGGATGGTTCTCGGTAATACGCTGAACGGAATATCATTGAGCCTGGAAACCCTGACCACGACCGCCCAGCGTGAGCGGGCGAGCATCGAGGCGCGTATTGCGCTCGGGGCCACCCGGGCTGAGGCGCTTTCCGTGGTGACGCGCCAGGCCCTGAAAACCGGAATGATGCCGATCGTGAATGCGATGGCGGCCACGGGCATTGTTTCGCTGCCGGGTATGATGACAGGGCAGATTCTCGCTGGTGTGGACCCGGTGGAAGCAACCAAATATCAGGTGCTGATCACGTTTTTAATTGCCGGCGGGACGGCGCTTGGCGCATTTTTGGCCGTGATGGGCGGGGCGCGGCTGCTCACGGACGAGCGCCACCGGTTGCGTTTGGATAGGCTGGAAAAAGCCGCTCAATGAACTTTCAGCAACTCGACCACGAAAATGAGGGTCGCGTTTGCAGGAATGGAATTGCCAGCGCCGAGCGTGCCATAGCCAAGATTGGAGGGAATGACCAATTCGTATTTGGCGCCTTCATTCATGAGTTGCAGACCTTCCGTCCAACCGGCAATCACCCGGTTCAAAGGAAAGCTTATCGATTGACCGCGCGCATAAGAGCTGTCGAACACCTTGCCGGTTATGAGAGAGCCCTTGTAATGGACCTCCACCGCGTCCGTAACGCTGGGTTTGCGCCCCGAACCTTTCTGAAGCACACGGTATTGCAGGCCTGATTGCGTCACCATAACGCCGGATTTTTTCCTGTTGGCCTCCAGATAATCCAATTCGGCGCTGGCAAGCGCATTTCCTGATTGAGTGGTCATGAAAAGAAAGCTCAGAAGGAGAACACTGCGCAGAAGGCGTGCAAGGGTAGGTGCGAACATAAAGAACTCCATTGATGTGACGTTTCAATTTGGCGGGAAAGAGTGTGTCTTATAGCGGTTAAAGAGAGTTGGCGCGATCAAATCCGGGCGGTTTCATACGCCTGGCTCGATTTAAGCCATTCGGTTTCAGCTTTCTCCAGATCCTTGGCGAGTTCGCCGCGTTCTCTTGACAATCGGGTTGCTTTTTCCGGGTTGCTTTCATAGAGGGTCATATCTCCCAGCTGGACATCGAAAACCGCAATCTGAGTTGATATGGCCTCAACTTTGAGTTCTTTTTTTGTCATATCTTTTTTGAGCGGCGCCAGTTCCGTGCGCCGCGCCGCGCCCTCTTTGCGTTGTTTCTGGCGCGCGGCCCGGTTGCCGCCGGGGACTTTGGTTGCGGCGGATCTGGAAGCTCGTCCTGCTCCGCGTTCTGAAAGGCATTCTTCGCGATAGCTGACCATATCGCCGTCATAGGGTGTGACCGTCCCATCCTTCACCAGCCACAAGCGATCTGCGCACGCTTCCAGCAGATGCCGGTCATGAGAAATCAGAATAACCGCGCCTTCATAGGCGTTGAGCGCATGGATGAGCGCTTCGCGCGCATCAACATCAAGATGGTTTGTCGGTTCGTCCAAAATGAGCAGATGCGGCCCGGCATATGCAGCCAGGGCAAACAGGAGCCGGGCCTTCTCGCCGCCTGAAAGGTCATCGGCCGGTGTATCGGCGGTATCAATGCCAAATCCCAGTTTTCCCAACTGCGCCCGCTTTTGCGCTTCGGTGGCGTCGGGCATCAGTTCGGCGATTTTATCGTAAGGCGAAAGCCGGGCATTGAGTTCATCGAGCTGGTGCTGAGCAAAATAGCCCGCGATCATTTTCTTCGAACAGCCGCGCCGCCCCGATAAAGGCTCAAGCCGTCCGGCGAGCAGTTTTGCAAACGTGCTCTTGCCGTTACCGTTGGCGCCAAGAAGTCCTATCCGGTCATCCTCGTCGATCCGCAAATCAAGCTCGCTTAAAACGGGTTCGCCTGGTGCGTATCCGGCCGAGACGCCATCCAGCTGTATCAATGGATTGCCCAGGCTCTTTTGCGGGTTGGGAAACTGAAAACCGGTCACGCGCTCATCGACCTGCGCGGCGATGGGTTTCATTTTCTCCAGTATTTTGATGCGCGCCTGGGCCTGGCGCGCCTTGGTGGCCTTGTAGCGGAACCGCTCGACAAATTCTTCAAGATGGCGGCGGGCGTCATCCTGCTTTTTCTTGAGTTTGAGTTGCAGGCGCTGCTGCTCCCGCCGCATCGCTTCAAAATCGTCATATCCGCCAGCATAAAGGCTGAGTTTTCCTTGCGAGAGATGCAGGATACTGGTGACGGCGGTGTTCAGAAGATCGCGGTCATGGCTGACGATAAGAACTGTATAGGGATACCCTTTCAGGAAATTCTCCAGCCAAAGCGTGCCTTCAAGGTCGAGATAGTTGGACGGCTCATCAAGCAGCAAAATATCGGGCGCGGCGAACAGCGCGCTGGCCAGCGCCACGCGCATACGCCAGCCGCCTGAAAATTCGGCGCAAGGGCGTTGCTGTTCTTCTTCGTTAAAACCCAGCCCTGAAAGGATAGCCGCGGCGCGGGGCGGGGCGGTATGAGCGTTAATGTCGGAAAGCCGGGTGTGAATTTCACCAATTCTATTCGGGTCGATTGCGCTTTCGGCTTCGATCAGCAGCGCGGTGCGCTCCTTGTCGGCCGCAAGCACCGTATCGAGGAGTGATTCAGGTCCGCCGGGGGCTTCTTGAGAGACGATGCCCATGCTGGCTTTTTTAGGCATGCGGATTTCGCCATCATCAGGCGATATCTCGCCGCTAATCAGGCGCAGGAGCGTCGTCTTGCCCACGCCATTGCGTCCCACAAGCCCGACTTTGTGGCGCGGGGGAATTCCGGCGGTGGCGCTGTCGAAGAGGATGCGTCCATCGATGCGGTATGTAAGGTCGTTGATGTGCAGCATGGGTGTACTCAAAAAGGTTTTGGCGTGCGCTCATAGCATGCTGGCGCGGTGTTGGGCAAAGCTTGAAATTGCAATGGTTGCAGGAGCAATAAGTCACCGCTATAAGCGCTTCAACTGCCGAACGGCAACAGCTTAATCACAAAAATCAGGAATTTATATTATGGCTATCGAACGCACCCTCTCAATGATCAAGCCCGACGCCACCGCGCGCAACATCACCGGCGCAATCATTACCAAGCTGGAAGAGGCCGGATTGCGCGTCATTGCGCAGAAGCGCGTAAAATGGAGCGAGGCGCAAGCGCAGAAATTTTATGAAGTCCACAAGGAGCGCCCTTTCTATAATGACCTCGTCGCCTTCATGACGTCGGGGCCGATTGTACAGCAGGTGCTGGAAGGTGAGGGCGCAATTGTCAAGAACCGCGAAGTCATGGGCGCCACCAACCCCGAAGAAGCTGATGCCGGGACCATCCGCGCGGATTTTGCCGAGAACATTGAACGCAATTCCGTCCACGGCTCCGACAGCGTGGAGAACGCTGCCGCCGAGATCGCGTTGTGCTTTGGTGAGAGTGAGATCGTCGGTTAGAGGACATTTCTATGATTACCCCCGGTTACGTACAGAAAATGTCCACTTATAACCGCTGGATGAATGACGGTATCTACGGCGCATGTGATCAACTCGGCGACGATGATCGCAAGAAGGATTGTGGTGCGTTCTTCAAGTCAATCCACGGCACGCTCAATCATATCCTTTGGTCGGATCAAATCTGGATGCGCCGGTTTATCGGGACGCCTGCTCCACAATCAGATGGCATCCCCGGCTCGGTATCGCAATATGAGTCATACGAGGATTTGAAGCGCGAGCGCAACGCGTTCGATCAGGTTATTGATGATTGGGCCACTGATATTGATCCCGCGTCACTGGAAGGTGATCTAACCTGGTATTCAGGTGCGGCGGGACGCGAAGTCACTAAACCCAAATCGGTACTCATTACCCATTTGTTCAATCAGCAAACACACCATCGCGGTCAGGTGCATTGCATGCTGACCGGATTTGGCATCAAAACCGCGGACACCGATCTGGCGCTCATGCCCTAGGTTCGGCCGGTGCGTGAGAATTGCTGTGACACCAATCATGACCGCGCATTAGCTGTGCCGGTCCATATCGCGGATCACTCTTGCCAAAAGAGTTTTGAAGTTTCGCGGTTGGCTTGCTGGCGCGTAAGTCCGATATCATCCAGCAAACGGTCATCAAGACGCCGTAGTGCGCGGCGCTGACGGAACCGCTCAACCCAGACCCAGACCCATGCAACAGCGCTCTGTTGTGCTGAGAAGCTCGTCATTTCTGTCAGATTTTGGTGACGTCGTGTGGTAAGCGGCACCGAGGGAATTAATGAATATGTCTTTGCACGTAACTGCATTGCTTCGAACCTTCCTGATATCACCAGCGATTTGGTGCATTAAAATGGTCGTCTATAATTCGTCTCTAACCGAAATATAAATGACTTGTCTAGAAGAGATAATTCGTTTAAAACCGAAGTATGATTGAAGGCCCATATATTGCCGAAGCTGCCGCACTGATTGGCGACCCCAGCCGGGCGACCATGCTCTCGGCCCTGATGGATGGCAGGGCTCTGACCGCAACCGAACTTGCTTATTCGTCCGGCATTACCCCGCAGACGGCGAGTGGACATCTGAGCCGGCTGACAGAGGCCAAGCTGGTCGAGGTCGAGAAACAGGGGCGGCACCGCTATTACCGGCTCGCTAATGAGCATGTAGCGCATGCGCTGGAGGCATTAGCGGTGTTGGCTGTGCATGGGCCTCCACGTCACCGGCCAACCGGGCCACGCGATGAGGCGATGCGCTTTGCACGCACCTGTTACGACCATTTGGCGGGGCGTGTAGGGGTGGCGCTGGCCCAGTCACTCCTTAAAGACGGCTCCCTCACGGAGGGGAGGGAAGTGTTCGAAATAACACCTTCGGGCGAGACCAGACTGGAAAAGCTCGGCATTGAGCTGGCATCCCTGCATAAGGGACGCCGTGCAATTGCAAGCCGGTGCCTCGACTGGAGCGAGCGCACGCCGCATCTGGGCGGCGCATTGGGCGCTGCATTGCTGAAGGAATTGGAATCCCGGAAATGGGTTCTCAGGGCCAAAGGCACGCGTGCTGTAACCCTGACGCAGGTAGGCGGAGAGGGTTTGCGCGCACAATTCGGCATTTCACTGGATTAAAATTATAGGAAATAGCGGTGCCGCCATCTCCTGTGTTATCCTGATTGCCTTCTTGGAGAATTCCCATGGATGCCCAGATAACCATAGGCCACAGCACCTGTCCGCATGACTGCCCCTCAACCTGCGCACTCGATGTCGAGTTGCTGGACGGCAACCGTATTGGCCGCGTGCGGGGCTCCAAGGACAACAGCTACACGGCTGGAGTTATCTGCGCCAAGGTCGCGCGTTACGCCGAACGCATTCATCATCCCGACAGACTGATGACTCCCCTGCGGCGCAAGGGCGAGAAGGGATCGCTCGATTTCGAGCCTGTCAGCTGGGACGACGCTCTTGGCATCACGGCGCAAAAGATGAATGAGGCCGAAGAGCGTTATGGGGCCGAAGCCGTCTGGCCGTATTATTTTGCCGGGACCATGGGGCTGTTGATGCGCGATGGCATCAACCGGTTGCGCCATGCCAAGCGCTATTCTGGGCAATTCTCATCCATCTGTACGACACTTGCCCATGCCGGTTTCATGGCCGGGACGGGCAAGCTCATGGGCCCGGACCCGCGCGAAATGGCGAAGTCAGACCTCGTGGTGCTGTGGGGCACCAACGTTGTCGCCACCCAGGTCAATGTCATGACCCACGCGACGCGCGCGCGCCGCGAGAGGGGCGCTAAAATCGCTGTGGTCGATGTCTATAACAACGCGACCATGCAACAGGCGGATATTCCAATAATTATTCGACCCGGGACAGATGGAGCCCTGGCATGCGCCATCATGCATGTGCTGTTTCGTGAT
>CAYOEI010000317.1:0-3733 GCA_964402825.1 uncultured Hyphomicrobiaceae bacterium | reverse complement strand
CGCCATCTTAAAGCATTATCAGAACCGGAATGAAAACACGGCGGGGATCTGACCATTATGCTTATCACTGTTCCATCGTCGCTCATTCTTGGATCTGGCAGCGCCAGCCGGGCGGCGCTGCTGAAAGCGGCTGGGCTCGACTTTAAAATCGACCCGGCGGGAATTGATGAAAGCGCGATTCGAAAGCTCGTCACCCGTGACAGGGGTGCGATGGCGGGAGATGTGGCTGATGTGCTGGCGCGCGCCAAGGCAGAAACGGTTTCCGAACGCCACCCCGGCGCGCTTGTCATCGGGTCCGATCAAGTCCTGGCGCTTGGCGATTCAATATTCGAGAAGCCGCAATCCCAGGAAGATGCGCGGCGCACGCTTCTGGCGCTTCAGGGTAAGACCCACCAGTTGCATAGCGCAGTTGCGCTGGCGCGCGAGGGAAATGTGCGTTGGGCGCATATCGAGACGGCGCATCTCACCATGCGGGAGCTGTCGCCCGAGTTCATCGGCCAGTATCTCGCCGACGCGGGAGATGTGGTGCGGCAATCGGTTGGCGCCTATCAGCTTGAAGGGCTGGGGGTGCATCTGTTTGAGAAAATCAGCGGTGACTATTTCACCATCCTTGGCTTGCCGCTTCTTGCCCTGCTCTCTCAGCTGCGGCTGGAAACCAAAGGCGCGCCATGACCATAAAATCATGCGTCATCGGATGGCCGATTGAGCATTCGCGCTCGCCACTCATTCACGGCCATTGGCTGGACCAGCACGGCATCGACGGGAGCTATACCAGGCAAGGCATTGCGCCTGATGATTTTGATGAATTTATCCGCGCCATGCCCGATCACGGTTTCGCAGGGGGCAATGTGACCGTGCCGCATAAGGAGGCGGCGCTGAAATGCGCTGAAGTTGCCGATGAAGCGGCGCGGCAAATCGGCGCCGCTAACACATTATGGTTCGAGGACGGCAAACTACATGCGTCCAATACGGACGCCTATGGTTTTCTCGCCAATCTCGATGAAGGCGCGCCGGGCTGGGACGCATCAAAGCCTGTCGCCATGGTGCTGGGTGCAGGCGGCGCGTCGCGCGCCATCCTTCACGCGCTTCTTTCAAGGGATTTGAGCGAAATCAGACTGCTCAACCGCACTTTATCGCGCGCCAAAGAACTGGCCGCTCATTTTGGCGGGCGGATAAGGGTCATGGACTGGGAAACGCGCAATACCCAGCTTGCGGGTTGCGGAGTGCTTGTGAACACCACAACGCTCGGCATGACCGGCGCGACAGCGCTCCAGATTGATCTGAACGGGCTTGGCGAAGAGGCGGTTGTCACCGATCTGGTTTACGCGCCGCTGCAAACGGAGCTGCTGAAGCGCGCCGGGTATAAAGGCCTGCGCTGCGTGGACGGTCTGGGCATGCTGCTGCATCAGGCCGTGCCGGGTTTTGAGAAATGGTTTGGTGTGAGACCAAAGGTAACTTCAGAGCTGCGTGCCAGAATCGCCGCCGACATCGAGGGCTCATAATGCTGATCATCGGCCTCACCGGCTCAATCGGCATGGGCAAATCAACCGTGGCCCGGCGTTTTGCCGCCAGCGGGATCGCGGTGTTCGATGCCGACGCGGTGGTGCATGAACTCTATGAGGGCGAGGCTGTGCAAGCGATTGAGGGTGCATTTCCGGGCGCTACGCATGATGGCCAGATTGACAGGGCACGCCTCGCGGAACTTTTGAAAAATGAAAATGGTGCGCTGGCGCGGCTCGAGGCAATCGTTCATCCGATGGTGCGCGGCAAACGCGAAAAATTTCTGGCGTCGCAAAGACAAGCCAGGGCGCAGATGGTGGTTTTGGAAATACCGCTGCTGTTTGAAACCGGCGGCGAAAATCAAGTCGACGTGACAGTTGTCGTATCTGCGCCCGCAAATGTTCAGCGCGCGCGCGTCCTTGAGCGACACGGCATGAGCGAAGCCAAATTTGACGCGCTTCTCGCCAACCAGATGCCCGATGCGGAAAAACGCGGCCGCGCCGACTACGTTGTGGATACCGACCGCTCCATTGAGGACACGGGAAGAGAAATTGATAAACTCATCACGCTGCTGCGCGCCCGAGAGGATGCGGCGCGAGCTTAAGCGAGCATAAGCGGATTTAATGTGAGAAAACACCATGCGGGAAATTGTTCTCGATACCGAAACAACGGGTTTTGACGCACAAGGCGCGGACCGAGTTGTCGAGATTGGCTGCGTCGAGCTGCTCAACCACATCCCTACAGGGCGCGAATGGCACGTCTATATCGACCCGGAACGCGACATGCCCCAGGGCGCATATGAAGTGCATGGTCTCTCCACCGAGTTCCTCAAAGGCAAGGCGCTGTTTGCCTCGATCGCGGAAGATTTTCTGGCCTTTATCGAGGCGGACCGCCTCATTATACATAATGCCAGTTTCGACATTGGTTTTTTGAACGCGGAACTGGAGCGCGCGGGAAATCCGCTTCTTGAGTTCGACCGGGTGCTTGACACCCTGGCGCTGGCGCGCCGAAAACATCCTGGCGCCCAGAACTCCCTGGACGCTTTATGCAAACGCTATGGTGTGAGCACGGCCAGCCGCACCAAACATGGAGCGCTGATCGATTCCCATCTGCTGGCCGGTGTTTATATTGAACTGATCGGCGGCCAGCAGTCGGCGCTGGAGCTTGCAACCAGTGCTCAGGCCGCCACGGCCGGGGAAGAAGCGGCCGGTAAGGCGGCGCAAAGGCCTAACAAGCTCAGCCCGCGTCTGACCAGCGCTGAAAGCCAAGCCCACGAAGCATTTGTAGGCACTCTCGGCGAGGGCGCGCTCTGGAACAAATACAAAAGCGAAGAATCAGCTAAAAAAGATTAGCTCGCCGCCGTGGCATCGATAATTTTCGCCTGCTCGGAATTTTGCTGATACAGCCTGCCAAAATCAATCGGGTCCAGAAGCAGCGGCTGAAAACCGCCATCGCGGGTCATGTCGGCAACCACACGGCGCATGAACGGGAAAATGACCGTCGGTGCGTCGACAAACAGCACCTGCTGCAAAAATTCATCCGGGATATTGCTCGCCTGGAACATGCCGCCATACACCAGCTCGATATTATAGATCACGCCGGCGTCGCTTTCGGCTTTGGCCTCGAACATCAGGCCAACTTCATAGACCTCGTCATTATGCTTTATGGCCTGGACCTGAACATTGACCTCAAGTTTCGGATTTTCACCTGGCGCCTGTAGTGACATCGGTGAATTGGGGCTTTCAAAGGATAGATCCTTTACGAACTGCGCAAGGACGCCGAACTGCGGATCGTCGCCACCAGGTTGATCGCCGGCAGGCTGTTTACCTGGGGCGGCTTTTTTTGAGGCGCCGTTGCCATCAGCTGCGGGCTTCTTCTTCTTCGCCATAGACTGGTTTCTCCTTCGCTCGCCCGGAGGCGGGGAAATTCAATATCAATTTATAATCTCGCTACCATGCCGCAGGGCGTCCCGCAACGGGGACACATTTTGTTGAGAAGCGTTAACGCGCCCGTCTTTGGCGGTAAAGTTGTTGATTATTTTCGCCAGGGTGATGATTTGGGATTGGAGGATTTGGGCGATAGCGGCTCCTCTTCTGTTTTCTGATCTTCAGATGGCTCATCTTCCATATCCTTGAACTCGCCTTCAATCACTGAACCGGGCCCCCTGTGCGGATGCTGACCCGCTCCTGGAGCGCCGTGACCAGTGCCCGGCCCCGTTCCAAAAGTATGAACC
>CAYOEI010000316.1:0-5119 GCA_964402825.1 uncultured Hyphomicrobiaceae bacterium | reverse complement strand
CCGAGGTGATCCGCCTCGTGGTGATGATGTATATTCGCTATCCGCTGTCGACAGGTCGAGGATATTCTATTCGAGCGGGGCATCGACATCTGCCACGAGACAGTGCGGTTCTGGTGGAACCGGTTCGGTCCGATGTTTGGGGCCGCGATCAGGAAACGACGCCTTCATCATCGGTCTTTTTCGCAATGGCGCTGGCACTTGGACGAGGTATTCGTCAGGATCAATGGAGAGACGCATTATCTCTGGCGTGCGGTAGATCACGAAGGCGAGGTGCTGGAGGTCTTTGCTACGAAGCGCCGGGATCGCAAGGCAGCCCTGAAGTTCCTGAAGCGCACCATGAAGCGCTATGGCTGGCCACATTCGATCATAACAGACCGACTTCGGTCGTACCCATGGGCGATGAAAGCGATCGGCAACGTCGCCAAGCAGGAGTGCGGTCGGTGGCTCAACAATCGGGCTGAGAATTCCCACCAGCCGTTCCGACGACGAGAACGAGCGATGGCGAAGTTCAGGGACGTAAAGACCCTGCAGAAGTTTGCCGCCGCCCACGCCTCGATCCACAACCACTTCAACCACGACCGCCACCTCAACCGCCGCGATATCTTCAAGCAGAACCGTTCTGTCGCCCTGGCCGAGTGGCGTCAGCTGGCGGTCTGAACGCCTCAGACCAGCACCCTTCTCAGGCCCGTTCAGGTTTGTCTGACAATGCCCGCGCGAGTATCCTTCATGCTGAAAGCACTCTCACGGGTGATCTTGATGAAGCACTTATTGACCAGATCGCGGAATGCGTTGCCTACCGCGCTTTCACTGAATCTCGCCTCAAGTGCGGCTTCGCGTCGGGATAATGGGATTCGTCCATTATTGTTCTTTCCATGGGCGTAATTGCGGTGGCGGCGTTTCAGGAGAATGTAGAGGCACCTCGCATAAGGCGTCAGCGCCTTCCACGCTTCGCTGTCCATCATCGGCCCCTGTATATTCACATAGCCGCGCGGCGTGTTTTTAGAGCGGCCCTTCTGGTTGTGGCTCCGCATCGGTCACTCCACCTTTCCCGTCCCGCCACGCAAAAGCGCGGCACGCCGTTTCTTCTCGGCCTTCGAGAGCACTGGCTTTTTCCGAAAAGGATTGGACCCCATCCGGAAGGGCCAGGACGGGCACTCGGTCGCCACGCACTTGCGAACCTCGCTGGCGTCGCTGCAACAGCAGTCGAGACACCGCGCTCGAAGGGCCTTCACAGGATTCTGTGCGCTGAATCGCCGCGACAAGATTTCGGAAGGCACTTCGGCTGGTAGTCTACCTACCAATTCGCCGTTATCGATTTGGAACGGGGAAATTTCGAGGAGTTCGCTTTGCTTGCTCAGACGGCACCACCGGGATCGGAGGTGCTTTTACGGCGGCAGCTTTCCGGCCCCTGTTGGCGCTTGATGAAGGCGTCTATTTCACTCTCCTCCCAATAGCGGACGCCACAAATATATATGGGCTTTGGAAACTCAAGTTTAGGGTCACGGCCATATCGCCAAAGCGTCTGGCTGGATATGTCGCCGAGGCGGCTTTTTACGGCAGCCGACCGGAGAAGTTTTTTCGGTGGGGGTGCGGCCTCTTTGGGCGGGGCCGCTGTATCTGTGTCAGACATGTTCGTTCTCCATATGATTTGGAATACGAATCATGTTTTGCATGGGTGTGAGGTGTGCTGCACCCTCGCGACCTACCACACCCTTCAACGTCTAATCGTCTTCTGGCTCCTTGCCTTCCATAAACTTGAGCTTTGCCAAGCTGGGAGTGCTCGGTTCAGGTGAGTCAGGCTCAAGGGGCTCTTCACCTTTAGCGGCAGCTTTTCTATCCAGCTCTGTCCCCATCCAGCCCGCAGCCCGAAGCTCTGGGGCCCAGGCCCTGATGGTGGAATTGGATACTTCTACTCTGCGAGCCAGTTCGCCTTGCAACATATTTGGGTATCTTTTCACCAAGTAAAGGGCATGAATCTTTTGTCCTGGTCTCTTTTCCTCATGCGCCAATAATTTCATGGCAGCTGCCAAGCCTAAAAATTCTTGTTCGAGAATACGTATTAGTTCAATAGGAACACCCGGTACCTGAGGCTCGTCGTCTCTGTAAGCACTTAATAATCTCCGCGCATAGCATTGAAGGAACACCCGCTCTCTACCAGCACCTAGAGATGTGTCCCCCTCAATCTCAATAAGTCTGTTTTCAATAATCTTCGCTTGGTGCTTAGCTTCAACCCACAATTGTTCTCCCATGCCAATTTCCAAATTGACCCACTCAGCTTCATCTAGTTTTCTCACGTAATTGTACAAAATCACTTCAAAGCGGAGGCCCGGGCTCCTGTCCCCCCCATCTAACCACTCATTGTCCAGGGCAGCAGGAATCGGTTCAAGGCTTAGTGGATTATATTTGGCCATCACGCTCACCCATGCAGCCCCACCACGCCGTCAGGATAGACAAGCTTCTCAACATGGCTTGCCCATGCCTCGAAGGCTTCGCGTTGCTCGTCGAGATAGTCGTAATGGCTGTAATGGATATCACCGACGCCCTGTCGCGCATGGCCAAGGCACTCCAGTTTGACGTGCGGCGCCACCCTGAGCTTGTCCAAGCCGGTGCGGAACGTGTGACGCGCGGTCTTGTAGTTGAAGTCGCTGACGCCTGAAGCCGCCTGTACGCGCTTCTGGACCTTGCTTCCAGCGGTCAACGGCCCGTCAGAGCGGCCCGGAAACACGAACGGGCTGCCCTGTACACGCGGAACACCCTTGAGGATGCGCACGGCCAATGCAGGCAGCGGGAAGGTGTGCCCGCGTTTGCCCTTGTGCCGCTCTATGGGAAGCGTCCAGACGCCTTCATCCAAATCAATCTCGTCCCACCTCATGCCAGATATTTCATTGCGGCGCTGGCCCATCAAAATAAGCAGCTTCAGGAAACCCGGCCAGAAGCCGTGCAGCTTGTCGGCTGCCGCCCAAAGGGCCGTCACTTCATCGTCGGACCACGCACGCGCGCTGACTGTTTCACCGTCAAACGGCTTCTCAACCTTGTCCATGAGGTTCTCAGGTACGCGGTCGCGGCTATAGAGCCAGCGATAGAAGGTTCTAAGCACCTCAAATGTTCGGTTAGCCGCGTAGGGTTTTTCAGCCGCCATGCGAGCATCAAGAGCATCATGGATATGTCGGCGTGTGATTTCAGTAACGGGAAGGCCTGCCCAACCCCTGTCCTCTTTTATCGGCCTGCCCTTCGCGTCCAGCCTCTTGCCCGCGTTCATGAGCAATTGTTTCTGGTCCTCCCAGCGCCTGTTCGCCTTTTTAGCAATGGCGTATTTTTCAATGTAATCCTCGACGGCGGCGGCATAGGTGTCAGACGCCTCGTTTTGCTCCTGCTGCTCGGCCTGTTTGTCGCTCGGGTCTTCTCCTCTCAAGATGGCCCGCGCCTTGTCGCGCGCTTCCGCAAGCTTGAGAGACGGCTGGCTTGGTGCGCCGATACCGTAGCGTCCAAGCGTCTTGCGCCGCACTTTCCCGTTCTTCCGGTAGAAGAAAACGAAGCTCTTGGTTCCCCTCGGCGTCACCCGCAGTGCAAAGCCTGGAAGGGCGGCATCAAAGTGGTCCTCCTGTACCTTCTTAGGTAACGGGATATTCTTGATTCTGGTCTCGGTAAGCACCTTCTTTTTCATAGCCAAAAACCCCAATAGGTACCGATAGGTAACAAAATGGCCTCGGTTGGCCCTGTTACGGGATGCTATGACATGATACTGATATTTGAGGGTATAGCAAGGGTTTCGGGGGTTTTTGAGGGGCAAGTAGTTATCAAATGAAAAGGGCTGAAACCCCTAGTATTTTATGTGTAAACCAGGCGCTCTTCCAGCTGAGCTAACCGCCCATGACGTTCACGAATTAGGACGCCTCGCCTTACCACGCAAGCGTGTAAACAAAAACCCCGCCATAATTTTGGGCGGGGTTTCCGTTTTTCATTCAGCTAAAAATCAATAGTTGTTCACGGCATCTTTCAACGCCTTGCCGGCCTTGAATTTAGGTATTTTCGATGCCTTGATCTGGATGGGCTCACCGGTTCTGGGATTGCGTCCGGTCGATGCCTTGCGGTGGGCAACCTGGAAGTTGCCGAAACCCACGATCCGGACGGTGTCTTCAGCCTGCAATGCGGATGCGATGACGTTAAAAGTGGCATCGACAGCTTCCGCGGCAGACTCTTTTGTTATCTGCGCATTCTGCGCTACGAGTGAGACCAGCTCTGTCTTATTCACGGGCCTGTCCTTTCGATTGTTGTTTCAAACGAGTCGTTACTCGCACTTGTTAACGCATTCCAGGTTCCACCCGAATCGCTAACGACTCGCTGTATAGTACCGGAAAAAATCCCAGAAAACTGGCAAAAATGCGGTTTTTATAAAAAGACGTGCAACAAGTTTTTGCGAGCGCTGAGCAGCGTTAATGAGCCGTCACGCCAGTTCCGGTGTCATCATCACCTGAGACCGCGGCCGCTTTGGCTGCTGCGGCTTCATCCCACTCAATGGGTTCAGGCGCGCTTACGAGAGCAATCTTGAGAACCTCGTCCAACACAGAAACTGGAATGATTTCAAGGCTGTTCTTAACTTCTTCAGGAATTTCAACGAGTTCCTTGGCGTTCTCTTCAGGGATGATCACCGTCTTCACACCACCACGCAGGGCTGCAAGGAGCTTCTCCTTGAGGCCACCAATGGGCAGGACCCGACCGCGCAAAGTGATCTCACCCGTCATGGCGACATCCTTGCGCACGGCAATTCTGGTCATAACCGAAATTATAGCCGTTGCCATGCCGACACCTGCCGAGGGGCCATCTTTTGGCGTGGCGCCTTCGGGCACATGGACGTGAATGTCCCGCTTGTCGAATAATGGCGGCTCGATGCCAAAGTCCACCGCGCGCGATTTCACATAAGCGTTGGCGGCCTGAATGGATTCTTTCATGACATCACGTATATTGCCCGTAACCGTCATCTTGCCTTTGCCAGGCATCATGACGCCCTCGATGGTGAGGAGTTCACCGCCGTTCTCCGTCCATGCGAGGCCCGTGACAATGCCTACGAGATCCTCCCCCTCCGTCTCGCCATAGCGATATTTCGGGATGGAGAGGAAAT
>CAYOEI010000315.1:0-4622 GCA_964402825.1 uncultured Hyphomicrobiaceae bacterium | reverse complement strand
CGATCGGCACTCAAACCGGCGGCTCGGTTATCCGTCCGGCTTCGTTTTGCGGCGTGTACGGTTTCAAGCCTACCCACGGCATGATCTCGAGAACCGGCGTGCTGATGCAGGCGCCCCCCCTCGACACCATTGGCGTTTTTGCACGCTCGGTTGAGGATTTGGCGCTGCTTGGCGATGCGCTGTTCTCGTTTGATGCCCGCGACAGCTGGATGAAGCCGCGCTCCAAGGCAAGACTTTGGCATACCGCAATGCAGGACCCGCCGGTTGAACCGGTATTTGCGTTCATCAAATCTCCGCCCTGGGACGAGTTTGCCGAAGACGCGACCAAGCAGGCTTTTCCCGAACTGGTGGAAACGCTTGGCGACAGATGCGAAGAATTTGAATTCCCTTCGATTTTTGCCGAGGGGCTGAAAATGCAGAAAATTATCCAGAATGCAGATATTGCAAAATTTTACGGCCCCATTGCGGACAAGGCTCCAGACGTTCTCTCCAAGGCGCTCATGGGACGGATTGAGGAAGGCAAAAAATATTCCGCCGTGGAATACAACACGGCGCTGGATATGCGCGAGGCATTGAACGCAGGTCTTCAAGAAGTATTCGAGCGCTTCGATGCTATACTCACACCAGCTTCGCCCGGGCCGGCCCCCAAAGGCTTCAAGACAACCGGCAATGCGATTTTCAATGCGCTGTGGACGTATCTTGGCGTGCCATGCGTGACGTCTCCGCTGCTCGAGGCGAATGGCCTGCCAATGGGCGTACAGCTCGTCGGCGCGCGCCATGACGATGGCCGGGTGTTGAGAAATTCCCGCTGGCTTGTTGAGCATCTGAACGCCGGATAAGGATTAAACCACCGGGTAAACCGGATCGCGCCCGGCCAGCACCGCATCAATATTATCGAGCGCAGCAAAGCCCATCTCGTTGCGCGCCTCGATGGTCGATGTTCCCACATGCGGCAGCAGAAAAGCGTTTTCCAGATCGTAATATCCTTCGTGGATGTTCGGCTCGCCCTCATAAACATCAAGCCCCGCGGCGCTTAACCGGCCGGACTTCAGCGCCGCGATCACATCTTCATCAACCGTCAGATCGCCCCGGGCGGTGTTCACCAGGATCGCCCCTTGCGGGAGTTTCTCAATTGCTGAAGCATTGATGCAATGTTTTGTCTGCGGCGTGGATGGCGCATGCAACGACAGTATGTCGCTCACCTCAAGCAGACCATCAAGACTGTCATGATAATGCGCGCCCCGCTCCAGATCGCTGCTGACACGGTTGCGGCTGTAATAGTGGATTTCCATGCCGAAAGAGCGGGCACGCGCCGCAACCGCCTGCCCGATCAGCCCAAGCCCGAGAATGCCGAGACGTTTATCGTTTATCCGGTTACCCAGCAGCAGCATGGGCTGCCAGCCGCGCCATTTTCGCGCGCGCAAAAAACGCTCGCCCTCGCCCGCCCGGTGGACCGCCCCTAAAATGAGCAGCATGGCAATCTCGGCGGTGGAAATGGTGACTGCGTCCGGCGTATTGCCGACGCGTATAGAGCGTTTGCCCGCCGCATCGAGGTCAATATGGTCAGTGCCGACTGAAAAGGTCGACAGAATTTTTACCGCATCGGGCAGCCCGGCGATGAGCCCAGCGTCATATTTCTCGCAAATGCAGCACAGGATTGCATCCACCCCTGAAGCCTTTTCAACAATCTCCGGCCTCTCCATGACGTGATCGTTATCCGAGATGACCACGTCATATGTCTCATGCGCCCGCGCCAGAACCGCGTCAGGCAAATGCCGCGTGATCAAAATACGTTTCTTGCCCGTCATATAATATCAGTTCCCATTGCCATTTTTCATTGCCAGTTATCATTAAAAGACCCGCGCGCAGAAACGCGCGCGGGCGGGTATCGATTTAAAACCTGAAGGAATATAACGCCTCGCGCGTTATCAGGCGAGGCCTAGATCATGAACTCATAAATAACCGTCATTCTGCGCTGCCGGATTTTACATGCACGGGTATTGTCAGGTTTGCCGTTTCAGGCTCCAGGCAAATCTGGTCGGAGCAGGCCTGAATGCGCAATGTAGCGGTGACCGCACTGCTTGGTGTTTTGGATAATTTGGCCGTGAGTTCCACTTTGCCCTCATAGAGCGCCAGCTCATTTTCCTGGAAGCCGAGCTTGCGTATCACGTGCTTCGGATAGGTGATTTTCGCATCGCTGAAACCTTCAACACTCAGCTGCGTGGGAATGAAAAAATCCTCAAGCGGCGTATTCGAATTGATGTGCCAGCCATCAGCGAGCTTGATGCTCACACTCACCTCACCGGTCGATGCATCCAGCGCCGCGCGCGCATCGACGACGCCTTTGGACATGAATTGGCGCGGGCCCGCCCCGCCGCGAAGCAGCATATCGGCCGCCAGCAGAGAATAGGCGTTGGACTGCGGGCTCTGGGCCGCCAGACCCGATAGCGCCGCCAGCAGCGCTTCGCCATTGATGCGGTGATCGGGATTTTCACTGCGCTGGGTGAGCCTGGCGAAGGCTTCCAATGCCGCGGCATTGCCTGACGGTATCCCGGAGTCGGTGCGGGCCTTGGCCTTGCCAAACGTGTTGAGCGAGGCGGTCATGTAATAGTCGCCGGCCTTTTCGTCGCGGAAATCCTTCACCATCCGCGCGATCAGCGTTTCGGCGCGCTCCAGCCATTTTTTGTCGCCGGTCAGATCATAAATCGCGATAAAGCCGAGCGCGCCAAAAGCGTAATCTTCCTGCTGGCCTTCAAGCTCCGCCTTGCCTTCGAAAAAGGCGCGATTCAGCACGCCGTCAACGCGCATCTTCTCCCACATGAAGGCGCCGGCATTGAGCGCGGCTTTCTCATAACGCTTTTCGTTGAGCGTTTCGGCAGCTTGCGCGAAGGTTACGATCATCATGCCGTTCCAGGCAGTGACAATCTTCTCGTCGCGGATCGGGGCCTCGCGTTTGGCGCGCACCTTGGTCAGTTTTGCGCGGATCTTCTCTATACGCGTATCAAACTCGGCCTCGTTCACTCCAAGCTTCTTGGCGAGCTTTTTAGCCGAATTGGGAAAATGCAGCACCGTGGTGCCGCTCTCGAAATTACCTTCAAAGGTTACACCGAACGCGATCTTGGCGAATTCCCCATCTTTTTCGCCGAGCGCCTCTTCTATCTGCTCCTCGGTCCAGACATAGAATGTACCCTCCTCGCCTTCGCTGTCGGCGTCGCGCGCGGAATAGAACCCGCCTTCAGGCGAGGTCATGTCATCGAGCACATAATCAAGCGCGCGGCGCGCGCCTTTGGCCAGGCGCTCATTTCCCGTCAGCCGGTAAGTGTGAATCAGCGCCTGCGTGATCAGCGCCTGGTTGTAGAGCATTTTTTCGAAATGCGGCACGAGCCATTTGGCATCGACCGCGTAGCGGTGAAACCCGCCGGCCGCATGATCCTGAATGCCGCCATCAAGCATGGAGACCAGCGTGTAGGAGACGGCATCGAGCGCGTCCTGGTGCCCGTCTTTCTCAGCCATCCGCAGCAGGAACAGCAGCATGGATTCCTGCGGGAATTTTGGCGCATCGCCAAAGCCGCCATAAACCAGATCATAGCCCTGGAGCAGCGAGTCGGCGGCTGTTTTGAGCACCTGCGGGGTTATCTCCTCAGCCTCAACGCGCCGGGTCATGATGGTGTCGATGGTGCCGGCAAGCCTCTCCGCGTCCTGGCGCAATTGATCTCCCTGGCGCAGCCAAAACCCCGAGACCTGGGTCAGCAATTTTCGAAACGGGCCGGGCGGAAAATATGTACCCGCATAGAACGGCTTTCGGTCGGGCGTCAGGAACACGCTATTCGGCCAGCCGCCGCGCCCGGTAATGAGCTGGGTGGCGAGCATGTAGGTTTCATCCACGTCCGGGCGGCGCTCGCGATCGACCTTGATGGAGATGAAGCTTGAGTTCAGAACTTCGGCAATCTTGTCGTTCTCAAAACTCTCGCGCGCCATGACGTGGCACCAGTGGCAGGTGGAATAGCCCACCGACAGGAAGACCGGCTTGTTTTCCTTTTTCGCCTTGGCAAACGCCTCCTCGCCCCAGCTGTACCAGTCAATCGGATTATAGGCGTGCTGGCGCAGATATGGCGATGCGGCATCAACCAGCCGGTTCGCCTTGCGCCCCTCGCTTGGCGACGAACTCACGGCGAACGCCTCCGGCAAACCGAGAAGAAGAACGAAAATGGCTGCGAGTACATGGATCATGACCTTGAGGTTCCTGACATGTGATTTTGTTATAGCGCGGAAAGCCTAGGCGCGGCAGTGCGAGAGGGCGAATAAATTATGGGTGAATGGGGGGGCTATGGCTTGATAATTTGCTCATTTAAGATGGCTAAAACTTCTCTGTCGATCCAATAACCAGTATGTCCACCTGCATTAACAGGTTTGTTCTCGGGCCAAGTCCCACCTTCTTTGCCAACTACGGTACCCACAAAATCGTCAATGCGAAAAATATTGCACCACGATTCAAATTTGCCTTTCAGATCGGTTTCAGAGGGTATTTTGAACCCCTTATTGCCCTTGTCACCAGGGAAATAATACTCGTAGATGTGGCTATAAGGCGAGCCCATTGTGACCAATTTACGGACCTTGATACC